>JANXTM010000297.1 GCA_025352405.1 Polaromonas sp. | reverse complement strand
GCCGTTTTCAGTCGAGTTTTATACCGGCATCCGCCACTACTTTGGCCCAACGTTGACGTTCCCGGCCAAAAAAGGCGTCTTGTTCGGGCGGTGTCATGGTCACGACTTCAGCGCCCTGCCCGGACAACCTGGCGCGGATATCGGGGTGGCGGATGATTTTGATCAGCTCGGTATTCAAGCGGTTAATGATGGCCGCCGGTGTGCCGTGGGCCACCAGCAAACCCTGCCACGTACCAGATTCAAAGCCGGTAAGGCCCTGCTCGGCCAGCGTGGGCACAGTGCCAATCAGCGGCATGCGGGTTCTTTTTGAAACAGCCAAAACCTTAAGCTTTCCGCTTTGCACAAACGGCAAGGTAGCCAGCATGCCATTCATCAACACCTGGGTCTGTCCGGCAATCGTGTCGCTGACCGCCTGCGAGCCGCCTTCGTACGGAATATATTGCCACCGAGCCTGCGTGGCACGCTCAACAGCTACGCCAGCCAAATGCGGTGCGCTGCCCATAGCCGTTACCGCAAAATTGACCTCGGTTTTGCGCGACAGCTCGACCAGTTCTTTCAAATTATTGGCCGGCACCAAGGGGTGCACCACCAGCAAATGCGGTGAATACGCCAGCATGGTCACGCCGCGCAGATCTTTGGAGGGATCAAAAGGCAGCTTGGTGTACACCGACGGGCTGATGGCCAATGCACCGGTGTCGCACAACAGCAGGGTGTAGCCGTCCGGCCCGGACTTGGCAACAAAATCGGCGCCCAGATTGCCATTGGCACCGGCCTTGTTGTCAACAATTACCGCTTGTTGAAGGGCTTCAGACAGCGGCTGCGCAATTGCCCGGGCGATGATGTCTGAAGAACCGCCCGGTGGGTACCGAACCACCAGGCGAATCGACTTTGAAGGCCAGTTTTTCTCTGGTGCCTGGGCCTGTAACAGCGGGGTGGCGGCCCCCATACCCAACGCCAGGCAATTGCCGACGAGATGGCGTCTGTTGATGGTCATGCAGGCCTCCTGTTGATGGGTTGTGCAAGTTCTTAAGGTTTCGTGGTTTCATGGTTTTACGTTGTTCGCCATTACCCCAGAGTGCTTTGAGAAAGATTAATTGGCATACCGATCGCGCAGTGCCTGCGTACCAGCGCGAAAAACGCCCAGGTCACTGCCGACGCCTACAAAGGTGGCCCCCATTTCGATGTAACGCCGTGCGTCCGCCTCCACGGGGGCCAAAATACCGGTCGGCTTGCCGCAGGCTTTGGCATCGGCAAACACGGCGGCAATGGCTTGCTGGACGTCCGGGTGCCCGGCATTGCCAAGGTGTCCCAGACCTGCAGCCAGATCTGACGGGCCCACAAATATGCAGTCAACACCGTCGACTGCAGCAATGGCTTTGGCCGCTGCCACACCGGCACGGCTTTCGATTTGCACCATCACGCAAATATGATCATTGATGGATTTGAAGTAGTCAGGCACCGTGCCGTAGCGGTTGCTGCGCTGCGACACAGACACCCCGCGCACGCCTTGCGGCGGGTAGCGGGTGGCACGCACAGCGCGCAACGCCTCGTCGGCACTTTCAACAAAAGGCACCAGGAAGTTGTAAAACCCGGCATCGAGCAGGCGCTTCATCTCGACCTCGTTGTTGCTGGTCGGGCGCACAACCGGCGCACTGGGGCTGTCTTTCAGCGCCATCAGCTGCGGGATAAAAGTACCCACGTCGTTCGGTGAGTGTTCACCGTCGAGCAGTATCCAGTCGAAGCCGGCAATGCCGAGCACTTCGGTGGTGAGGGCGTTAGCCAGTGACGACCAGCAGCCGATCAGGCGCTTGCCGGCGAGCAAGTCGCGCTTGAAGTTGTTTGGAAAAGATTGGTAAGCAATAGCAGGTGTCATGGGGTGTTACTTTTTTAATGTCTGGTTTGGAATCAAGTTTGCAACTGGCTGTCACTCGCAACGGCCAATTGTTTGCTGCCCCTCAAAATCTGGCAGTTTTTACGCGCTTTCACGAGTGGTGCGGGTCTGTTGTCGGCGCTAAACATGGTTTTAGTCGGCCTTGATACCGGCCGCTTTGATAAGCTGCGCCCACTTGGCCACTTCAGCCTGCTGGAAACTGGTGATTTGGGCGCTTGTCATTTTGGCGGGCTCCATGCCAAAGCCCTTGAGTTTTCCCTGCATTTCAGGCTCCGCCAGGATGCGCTCAATCTCGTCGTGCAGACGGCTGACAACGGGTGTGGGCGTGCCAGCCGGCGCAAATATAGCCTGCCAGGACAGCACTTCAAAGTTTGCCAGGCCTGGCAGCCCGGACTCAGCCACCGTCGGGACATCCGGCAAGGACGCCAGCCGCTTTGCAGAAGTCACCGCGATAGCGCGCAGCCTGCCGCCCTGCAGGTGCGGCCCGGCCACGACCGTGGTGTCAAACATCATGTCTACCTGCCCGCCGATAACGTCCTGAATCGCTGGGCCACTGCCTTTGTAAGGAACATGCGTGAATTTCACGCCGGACCGGAACGCCAGCAACTCAAGCGAGAGGTGCTGCGAAGTGCCCGTGCCTGCGGACGCAGACGACAAGCCGCCGGTTTTGCCCTTGCTGGCTTCCAGCACGTCTTTTAGAGTTTTGTAGGGACTGGCCTGGTTGACCACCAGTACCAGCGGATTGGTACCGATGAGCGTGATGGGCACAAAAGACTTCATCGGGTCATAGCCGATTTTTGGATACAAGCTGACGTTAATTGCATGCGAGCTGACCGTGCCGCCCACCAGCGTGTAGCCATCAGCAGCGGCGCGCGAACCAACTTCCGTGCCGACACTGCCGCCTGCCCCGGGTTTGTTGTCAACGATGACCGTTGTGCTTAGTACGGCACCCAGCTTTTGGCCAATCAACCGCCCCAGCACATCGGTGGTGCCACCGGCTGCAAAGGGCACCAGGTAAACAATCGGCTTGCCGCTCGGCCAGGCTTGCGCCCATGCGAGTCGCACGCCAAAACCGGCGGCGGTGGCTGCCAGTGCGGTGCGGATCAGGGTTCGGCGTTGCATCATGTTGTCTCCTTGAGCTTGCTGCGTGGTGTTCAATATCAAGTCACCGGCGCCGGGTTGAACAGCACCAGTGCGTTGTGCAGCTTCCAGTGTTCAGCCCAGGTTTTTTTGCGGCCGCTGGCCACTTCGAGCATCAGGTGAAACAGCTCCCAGCCAACGTCGGCAATACTGGCATCACCGTCGGCAATACGGCCGGCATTGATGTCCATCAGGTCATGCCAGCGGCGCGCCAGATCGGTGCGGGTAGCCACCTTGATGACGGGTACTTCAGCCAGCCCATAAGGCGTGCCACGGCCCGTGGTGAAGACGTGCAGGTTCATGCCCGCAGCAAGTTGCAAGGTGCCGCAAATAAAATCGCTGGCCGGGGTGGCGGCATAAATCAGACCTTGCATCAAGCCTTTTTGCCTGAGCTTTTCCCCGGGTGACAACACACCGCTGATGGGTGCACTGCCTGATTTCACAATCGAGCCCATGGCCTTTTCAACAATGTTGGAAAGGCCCCCTTTTTTATTTCCAGGCGTGGTGTTTGCACTACGGTCAACCAGCCCTTTGTGCAGGTAAGCGTCATACCAGGCCATCTCGCGAATCATGGCTTGGGCTATCTCGGGTGTGCTAGCCCGAGCGGTCAACTGGTCAATGCCATCGCGCACCTCGGTGGTTTCGGAGAACATCACGGTCGCCCCGGCACGCACCAGCAAATCAGTGGCAAAACCAACAGCCGGGTTGGCCGTGACACCTGAAAAAGCATCGCTGCCGCCGCACTGCACGCCCACCACCAGCGCGCTCGCGGGCACGGTTTCACGCCGCCGCGCATTGAGCCGCTCCAGGTGCACCAAGGCAGTCGCCATGATGGCGTCAATCATCGACATGAAGCCGATGTGGTTTTCAGACTGCAGGCAAACCACATCCAGTGGCGCATCGACGTTGTGGCCCACATCTGGGGCATGGCGTTCATCAACGATGGCGATCGTGCCCGGCGGAAACAGGCGCTCGGGCTGCAGTTTTTCGCAGCCCAGACTCACCACCATCACCTCGCCGCCAAAGTTCGGGTTCAAGGTGATGTTGCGCAGGGTGCGGATGGGGATGATGGCGTCAGGCGCATCAATGGCGACACCGCAGCCGTAGCTGTGCTCCAGGCCCACTACGTCATCGACATTGGGAAAACGGGGCAACAGCTCGGCTTTGATGCGTTTGACCGCAAAATCAACCACACCAGCGACGCACTGCACCGTGGTCGTGATGGCCAGTATGTTGCGGGTGCCGACCGTACCATCGGCGTTGCGGTAACCCTCAAAGGTGTAACCTGCCAGCGGCGCCATGGGTTCTGGCCGAAGGGTGGCCAGCGGCAGGTTGTCCAGCGTACGTGCCGTGGGCATTTCCAGCAGGCGCTCGTGTACCCAGCTTCCCGCTGGAATATCTTTTAAAGCGTAGCCGATCGCGACGTTGTAACGCCGCACCGCGCTGCCCTTGGGCAAATCAATCAGCGCGAGCTTGTGTCCCTGAGGCACCTGCTCGCACAATTGCAGACCATCGGCAAAAACGGTACCCGCCTTCAGGCCGCCGTCGTTGGCGACGATGGCGACGTTATCGCTCGCATGCATGCGGATGAAAAGAGGTTTGGACAAGCGAGTCATGACAGCGGGCACCTGTTTTTAACCAGCCTGAATCCGAAGAAGATCGGTATGTGCGTTGCCGGTTTCAATTTAAAAATGAAGGCAACGTGGAAAGACCTGGCGGTTTTCATCACCATGCCATTTGACGCAACGCCGGTTCGGGCAACCCACGCACGCCGGGGCGGAGCGCAAACACGCCGCCGGCCAGCGGCTGGTCTGATAAATCGATGCCCTCCGGGCGAATTGACGTTACGAACAGGGTGTCCAGCCCGGCCCCGCCAAAGGCGCACATGGCTGGCTTTTTAACGGGCACAGCCAGCGAGCGATCAAGCTTCCCAGCTGGGGTAAAGCGGTGAATCAAGCCAGCGTCATTGCCACAAATCCAGTAACAGCCCTCCTCGTCTACTGCCGCACCATCGGGCCTGCCAGGCAGCGCATTCATGTCGACAAAAACCCGGCGATCCGATGGTGTGCCGGTGGCGGTGTCGTAGTTAAATGCCCAGACCAGTTGCACCGAGGGATGTGAATCGGAGAGGTACATGGTGCGGCCATCCGGGCTGAAGGCCATGCCGTTGGGCGTGATCAATCCATCCACCAAAGAAGTCAGGGCGCCAGAGGGCTCGTAGCGGTAAACCTGTCCCACGCGGGCTGCTACAGCCATGTTCATCAACATGGTGCCCGCTAGAAACCGTCCCTGTCGGTCGCAACGCCCATCGTTGAAGCGCATGCCTTGCAGGGCGTGTGTGACCGGTGCCAGCAGTGCGCTCTGCACAGCGCCGTCGGCTTGCAGCTGGAGTGCAAAAATTCCGGTTTCCATACCGACAATCCAGCCACCCGCGTTGCCCAGCGGCGCAATGCAGGCCGGCATTTCTGGTACGTCCCAAAAACGTACATCGCTGGAAGCAGCCTCCCAACGGCACAGCTTGTGCGCCGCAATGTCAACCCAATAGAGCGCCTGCTCACCGGCATGCCAGACGGGACTTTCGCCAACACCGTTTTTAGCGTCCAGCACCAGTTCCACGTGCGAGGTCGGCACGGTACCCGCCATCACAGCCCGAACGGGCCGGCTTTAACAAATCCCCCGCCTTGAAAAATCGCCACCGGGTCGTTCAGGTCGGGGGCTGCGGTTTGCGCATACACCGTGTCACGAAACACATCGGCGCTGTCTTGCGGCCTGTAACCGATATGACGCGCCCGGCTGTTGTCCCACCAGGTCACGGCGTTGTCAGACATGCCGAACACAATGCTGTGGCCCAGGGCGGGGGTGGTCAAGCAAGCGGTGATCAAGCGGTGCAGATCGTCAAAGCTCAACCAGGTGGCCAGCATGCGGCGGTCCCTTGGCTCGGCAAAGGATGAGCCAATGCGCACGCACGCCGTCTCAATACCGTAACGGTCAAAGTACAGGCGCGACAGATCTTCACCGAAAGCTTTGCTGACGCCATACAGTCCATCCGGGCGCGGTGCGTGGTCGGCGGTAATGGTCTGGTTCTGCCGGTAAAAGCCCGTGACGTGGTTGGAGCTGGCAAACACCACGCGCTTGACGCCGTGCGTGCGGGCGGCCTCGTACAAGTTGAAGACGCCAAGAATATTGGCCTGCAAAATCGGGGCAAACGGCCCCTCAACCGAGATGCCGCCTAAATGAATGATGGCATCCACACCCCTGACGATGCCGTCAACGGCAGCGGCATCAGCCAGGTCAGCCAGAACCACTTCTTCGCCCGCATTGGCAGGGCCAAAATCTTTGCGGTCTGACAAACGCAAAACCGTGCAGTTGACCTTCAAGCGCTCACGCAACGCCTTGCCCAAACCACCAGCTGCGCCGGTCAGCAGCAGCTTTTCGTGAACCTTGATCGTCATTTGTAATTTTTTTCTTTGGTATTTTTAGACTGAAAATTTATCCGCAGAGCGCTGGACTTTCCCATCAACTTTGCTAAAGTCGCTTCATCGCATTTGAGTCATAGGTTGTCTGATGACTCAATATTCTCTGATCATGAATTTCATATGTCAATGGTTTTTTAATGACATCAAGGAAAACCCTTAGCTCGCCAGACACTGGCGCAAACGACAAGCTGTTGATTGCTTCGCAGCGGGTGCGAAGGCCGCGTGGACTGGTCAACGAGGTTGTGGACAGCCTGGCCGCCGGCATCCGCGAAGGCCGCATGCAGCCTGGTGAAAAATTACCGACTGAAGCTGAAATTATGGTCCGGTTCGACGTCAGCCGCACCGTGGTCAGAGAGTCACTGTCCAGGCTTCAGGCATCCAGTTTGGTTGAAACCAGGCACGGCATTGGAACGTTTGTGCTGGCACAGCACGATACCGGAAACTTCAAAATAACCGCTGAAGATTTCGCAACTGTCGATGATGTGATCTCGGTTCTTGAACTGCGCATCAGTCTGGAAACTGAGGCCGCAGGTCTGGCTGCGCAGCGGCGAACGGATGAAAATTTAAGGGCCATGGAAAACGCCCTGCACGCTTTTCAGGACTCGATTGATATCGACTCTGACGCCGTACCACCCGACTTTCAGTTCCATATGGAAGTGGCGCGTTCAACGGGCAACAGGCACTTTGCAGACCTGATGACCTACCTCGGCACCATGATTATTCCGCGGACCCGCATCAACACCACGCAAAATGCACCCGAGGGTCGGTTGAACTATCTGCAGCGTGTGAACAGCGAACACGAAAGTATCTACAACGCCATCCGAAACCAGGACTCCGAGGCGGCCCGTGCCGCTATGCGGACCCACCTGTCGAATAGCCGGGAGCGTTTGCGCAGAGGTAAAAATGTGCACACGATGCAGCGTGAAAGTGGGGTCCAGCCAGCTTGGGCAAGCCTTCAAGCGAAGTCGCCACCAGTTGCCAAAAAATGAATCTAGTTGTACGATAACTGACCAATCATTGATCAAGTTTTACTTAAGGCAGCATGACAGCAAGTTCTTATTTTGCAGGTAGCTCCGCGACACCTCGCGTGACGCGGGTCCAGGTCATACCCGTGGCCGGTCATGACAGCATGTTGCTCAATTTGAGCGGTGCGCATGGGCCGTTTTTCACCCGCAACCTTCTGGTGCTGACTGACAGCCTCGGCCACATTGGTGTGGGTGAGGTCCCCGGCGGTGAAAAAATCCGCAAAACACTTGAAGACGCGGGGGCGTTGATTGAAGGCCAGTCAATTGGCAACTGGAACCAGACACTCAACACCCTGCGCACCCGTTTCAATGACCGCGACAGCGCCGGCCGGGGTAACCAGACCTTCGATCTGCGCGTCACCATTCATGCTGTCACGGCAGTAGAAAGCGCATTGCTGGATTTGCTCGGGCAATTTCTTGACGTACCGGTGGCAGCTTTGTTGGGCGATGGCCAGCAGCGTGATTCAGTGGCCATGCTGGGCTATCTGTTTTATGTGGCCGATAGCCACGGCACCGGCCTGCCCTACCAGCGCGACCCAGGGGCGAGCGACGACTGGCTTCGTCTGCGGCACGAACCAGCCATGGACGCCAAGAGCATGGTGCGCCTGGCAGAAGCGGCACATGCACGTTATGGCTTCAAGGATTTCAAACTCAAGGGCGGCGTGTTGCGCGGTGAAGAAGAAATCGAAGCCATCGTCGCCCTGTCAGAGCGTTTTCCGGATGCGCGCATCACGCTGGACCCGAACGGTGGCTGGCTGCTGAAAGACGCCATTCGGCTTTGCCAGGGTCGGCACAAGGAACTGGCTTATGCCGAAGATCCGGTGGGCGCCGAAGGCGTGTTTTCGGGGCGTGAAGTGATGGCTGAGTTTCGGCGTGCTACCGGCCTGATGACCGCGACCAACATGGTTGCAACCGACTGGCGCGAAATGGCGCACGCCATCCAGTTGCAGGCGGTGGACATTCCGCTGGCAGACCCGCATTTCTGGACCATGCAGGGCTCGGTTCGTGTGGCACAGTTGTGCCAGACCTGGGGGCTGACCTGGGGCTCGCATTCAAACAACCACTTTGATGTGTCGCTGGCGATGTTCACACACGTCGCAGCTGCAGCACCCGGCAAGGTCACGGCAATTGACACCCATTGGATCTGGCAGGACGGCCAGCACCTGACCAGGAACCCTTTCCAGATTGTGGACGGTCGGGTAGCGCTGCCGAAAAAACCCGGACTCGGCATCGAGCTGGACATGGATGCCGTTGAAAAGGCCCATCAGCTCTACCTCGCGCACGGGCTGGGTTCACGCGACGACGCCGTCGGCATGCAGCACATGATTCCGAACTGGAAATTCAACCCAAAAATGCCAAGCATGGTTCGCTGACCTGACGCGCGTGCCGGGGCGTGCAGTTCCTGCAAGTTAAAGGAATTTCCCCGGCATCACACTGGCCAACAGGAAGCTTTAATAAACCCATCCGAAAGGTCTTCTGTGCGACTGCGCCTTGCAGTCGTCGGTGCCGGGCTCGACGCTGCGCCGCATTTCCAAAGCCTTGCACTGTTCGGGCTCTGCATAGCGCATGGCGTCGCGCTGGCATTCATGAATGGCAAGACACTCACGCGAGACACGCGCGAGGCGTCTTGCGTCTGGGCTGACCCGATGGACTTTGACCACGGTGCCCACCGCACAGCGCCGGTGGGTTCTATTCGCGCAATACAGAACGCCACGGCACCAACGGTGATCGGGCGATCAGCCTCGGGCGTGCAACGGGCGACAGCCATCATCACGACATTCCGAACAGGCCGCACGGTTTGGCTGGATCCAACCTGACTCTTGCCTGTGATGTAAGACAGCTTAAAGGTTGTTTCTGTCGCTGAATGCATCAGGGTTTTCCAATAGTTTTAGGCCTCCAGAGCACATACGCTCGACATCGGTAGCTATAAAACTCGTAGCAACGGAAATTTTGCGTTACATTTACCCGAGAGCTTCGCGGTTATCGGTGAACCGTGACTAAATCATGACCAAATTCTGACCCGAGGAGATAAACCCAATGAGTGCCAAAGAAAATGTAGCTGTAGGCCAGTTGCTCGAATTGCTGGAATCACGCTACGCCCTGCGAGTTTTGTGGGCCCTCAAAGACGGCCATCCCCAAACCTTTCGCCTGTTGCAAGACAGCATTGGCAAGATCACCCCCAACACGCTCAACACCCGGATCAAGGAGTTGCGTGCTGCTGGTCTGCTGACCCATGACACGCCTGGCTACACCGTCACCACGCTGGGGGCCGATCTGCTCAAGCGGCTAAATGACCTGCAGGCGTTTGCCGGCAAATGGGCTGCGAGCCAAATTAAGAAAAAATAGGCAGGCTGACCAACGCAACTTGGTCGGTAGCATGACAAAAAGCGATCTCAAAGGTCGCTTTTTTACGTCTTTGATCCATAACACCAAAACGCTATCAATAAAATAGCATGCAGCGCCCGGTTTTGCTGCCGCTACGGTCTTTTTGATGCGCCATCAGCTTTGGAAGCCCTACCGCGCTCTCAGGCAGTATATTCGGGGGCTGCGTGCTATTTATTCAGTAGCAAGTTCGTAGATTTCAAATGCGCACCGGACGTTTGGACAACACGTGAAGACCGACAGGCACGCCAAAGCACCCGCATCACTTCAAATTCCGTGACAAAACCGAATCCCCCTCCCCTTGAAAAGGGTTTTACGAACCCCAGCTAGTCCCATTACTGATTCGAACCTGGTTGCAAAGCATGTCTGAAAACAAATCCCCTGAACAAAATCAATTCCCGACCGGAGCGCCCAGCCCCGAAGAGCTCGAAGCAGCGCAAGCCGCCAACGAGTCCGATGCTTTAGCTACTGCCCAAGCCGAAGTGGCAATGCTGCAAGCCAAAAACACCGAGATGGCTGACAGTTATCTTCGTGCGAAGGCTGAAACTGAAAACGCCCGTCGCCGCGCCGAGGACGAAGTCAGCAAAGCCCGCAAATACGCGCTTGAGAGCTTTGCCGAAAGCCTGCTTCCAGTAGCCGACAGCCTGGAAGCTGGCCTGGGCATCAAGGACGCCACACCCCAGCAGATCAGGGAAGGCGCTGAAGCCACGCTCAAGCAGCTGACAAGCGCGCTGGAGCGCAACAAAGTGATTGCGATTGACCCAGCGCCAGGTGCCAAATTTGACCCGCACCAGCACCAGGCCATCAGCATGGTGCCCGCAGAACAGGAGGCCAACACCGTGGTTAGCGTTCTGCAAAAGGGCTATCTGATTGCCGAGCGCGTGTTGCGCCCGGCGCTGGTGACCGTCTCTGCGCCGAAATAAATGGAGCTTGACCGCGCTTGAAAAACACCAGGTTATCCACACCTTTTACACATCTAATTTTTTGAACTGAACGGAGAACATCATGGGAAGAATCATCGGTATCGACTTGGGCACCACCAACAGCTGCGTATCCATCATGGAAGGCAATGTGCCCCGCGTCATTGAAAACTCGGAAGGCGCTCGCACCACACCGTCCATCGTCGCTTATCAGGAAGACGGCGAAGTATTGGTCGGTACCTCGGCCAAGCGCCAGGCCGTGACTAACCCAAGAAACACCTTGTACGCAGTCAAACGCCTGATTGGCCGCAAGTTCACCGAAAAAGAAGTGCAAAAAGACATTGCCTTGATGCCTTATGCCATCGTTGCTGCCGACAACGGAGACGCCTGGGTTGAAGTGCGCGGCAAAAAAATGTCGGCCCAGCAAGTGTCTGCCGACATCCTGCGCAAAATGAAAAAAACCGCTGAAGACTACCTTGGTGAAGCCGTCACCGAAGCTGTCATCACTGTGCCCGCTTACTTTAACGACGCACAGCGCCAGGCCACTAAAGACGCAGGCCGTATCGCCGGACTCGATGTCAAACGCATCATCAACGAACCTACCGCTGCAGCTCTGGCATTTGGCCTTGACAAGCAGGAAAAAGGGGACCGAAAAATTGCTGTCTATGACTTGGGAGGCGGCACGTTTGACGTGTCCATCATCGAGATTGCCGACGTTGACGGTGAAAAACAGTTTGAAGTGTTGTCCACCAACGGCGACACCTTTTTGGGCGGCGAAGATTTTGACCAGCGCATCATTGACTACATCGTTGCCGAGTTCAAAAAAGACAGCGGTATTGACCTGAGCAAAGACGTTGTTGCCCTGCAGCGCCTGAAAGACTCGGCTGAGAAGGCCAAGATCGAGTTGTCCAACAGCGCACAAACTGAAGTCAACATTCCTTACATTGCCCATGACCCCGCCAGCGGTCCAAAGCATTTGCTGGTCAAGCTAAGCCGTGCCAAGCTTGAAAGCTTGGTGGACGAGCTGATCGAGCGCACTATTGCACCGTGCCGTACCGCAATTAAAGACGCCGGCATCAACGTGTCAGACATTCATGACGTGATTCTGGTTGGTGGCCAAACCCGCATGCCCAAAGTGCAGGATGCTGTTAAGGCTTTTTTCGGCAAAGAACCGCGCAAAGACGTGAACCCCGACGAAGCCGTGGCCGTGGGCGCCGCGATTCAGGGGCAGGTATTGTCCGGCGACCGCACCGACGTGCTGCTGCTTGATGTGACACCACTGTCGCTGGGTATTGAAACCATGGGCGGCGTGATGACCAAGATGATCAAGAAAAACACGACCATCCCGACCAAATTTGCGCAGACCTTCTCGACCGCTGAAGACAACCAGCCCGCCGTCACGATCAAGGTGTTTCAGGGTGAGCGAGAAATTGCAGCAGGCAACAAAGGGCTGGGCGAATTCAACCTGGAAGGTATTCCACCATCAACACGCGGTACACCGCAAATTGAAGTGTCCTTTGACATCGACGCGAACGGCATTTTGCACGTGGGCGCCAAAGACAAAGGTACGGGTAAAGAAAACAAGATCACCATCAAGGCCAACTCCGGTTTGTCTGAAGCTGAAATTCAGCAGATGGTGAAAGATGCCGAGTTGAACGCCGAAGACGACAAGAAAAAAGTCGAATTCGTCACCGCTAAAAACAACGCTGAAGCCATGGTGCACAGCGTGAAAAAATCACTCGTTGAATACGGCGACAAACTCGATGCTGGCGAAAAAGAAAAAATAGAAGCCGCCATCAAGGACATGGAAGAAGCGCTCAAAGGCGAAGACAAAGCCGCCATTGACGCCAAAAACACGGCCTTGATGGAAGCCAGCCAGAAGCTTGGCGAAAAAATGTACGCGGACATGGAAGCTTCAAAAGCGGCAGCAGCGGGCGGCCCAGGCGCGGCCCAGCCGGAAGCCAAACCCGCTGACGACAATGTGGTGGACGCTGAAGTCAAGGAAGTTAAAAAAGGCTAAGCATCCCGCATTGGCGCGATCACTGCATGTGAAAGCAGCAAGCGTAAAAGCCAGGAGCGAAAACCGGGGTCATTCCGGGTTTTCGCTTTTTTCGCTTGTTGCTTTTTTAATTTCCGCGCCTTTTCAACGCATTTCAACGCCGTTTCCCCCGACGAAGCCCCCTTTAACGACCCGCTGACCTGACTTACCCGACATGGCCAAAAAAGACTATTACGACACGCTCGGTGTTCCCAAAAACGCCAGCGACGAAGACATAAAGAAAGCCTATCGCAAACTTGCGATGAAGCACCACCCAGACCGCAACCAGGGCGACAGCGCCAAGGCTGCTGAAGAAAAATTCAAAGAGGCCAAAGAGGCCTATGAGATGCTTTCTGACGACCAGAAGCGCGCTGCTTACGACCAATACGGCCATGCAGGCGTAGACCCCAACATGCGCGGTGGCGCAGGCGGTGAAGGTTTTGGCGGGTTTGCTGAGGCGTTTGGTGATATTTTTGGCGGTGTGTTTGGTGACCAGCAGCGTGGCGGACAACAACGAGGCGGACGTCAGGTCTACCGTGGCGGTGACCTGAGCTACGCGATGGAAATCACGCTCGAAGAAGCGGCCAATGGCAAAGAAGCGCAGATCCGCATTCCAAGCTGGGACAACTGCACCACCTGCCAGGGCTCGGGCGCCAAACCTGGTACCAAAGTCGTGACTTGCACCACCTGCCATGGCCATGGCGCGGTACAAATGCGCCAGGGATTTTTCAGCGTGCAGCAAACCTGTCCGCAG
>JANXTM010000059.1 GCA_025352405.1 Polaromonas sp. | reverse complement strand
CCAGCTCACCGAAGTACTGCACGATGTTGTAGGTGAAGCTGTCGTAGTTGTCGATCATCAGGATTTTCATGGCACTTACTCCAGCCCTTCTTCAACCAGCTCGGACGCTCGCAACAAGGCCCGCGCCTTGGCCTCGGTTTCTCTCCACTCCAGCTCAGGAACCGAATCGGCCACCACACCAGCCGCGGCCTGCACATACAGTACTTGGTCCTTGATGATGCCGGTGCGTATGGTGATGGCAACGTCCATGTCGCCCGAATAGCTGAGGTAGCCGCACGCACCGCCGTACAGGCCGCGTTTGGTGGGTTCCAGCTGGTCGATGACTTCCATGGCGTGTACTTTGGGCGCCCCGCTGAGCGTGCCGGCCGGGAAGGTGGCCTTCAGCACGTCCATGCCCGACATGCCGTCGAGCAGCTCGCCTTCGACGTTGCTGACGATGTGCATCACGTGGCTGTAGCGCTCTACCGCAAACGCCTCGGTGACCTTGACCGTACCGGTTTTGGCAATGCGGCCTATGTCATTGCGCGCCAGGTCAATCAGCATGACGTGCTCGGCGCGCTCTTTCGGGTCATTGACCAGCTCGTGTTCGGTGGCCTTGTCGGCCTCAGGCGACGTCGCGCGCGGGCGCGTACCCGCCAACGGGCGAATGGTGATCTTTTGCACGCCGCTGACTTGCTCGTGCCGCACCAAAATCTCGGGTGACGCACCCACCACATGGAAGTCTCCAAAGTGATAGTAATACATGTACGGTGACGGGTTGAGCGAGCGCAGCGCGCGGTACAAGCTCAGCGGTGATTCGGTGTAGCGTTTTTTAATACGCTGGCCAACCTGCACCTGCATGAAGTCGCCCGCTTCGATCAGGCGCTTGGCTTTTTCCACAGCCGCAATGTAGTCGGCCTTGGCAAAGTCGCGCTCAGCCGGGTAGCCTTGTGAGGGCTTGACGACCGGCGCACTGACCGAATACTTGAGTTGCTCTTTCAGTTCACGCAAACGCTTTTTGGCGTTGGCAAAAGCCTCGGGGCTGGCCGGATTTGCATAAACAATTAAATACAGCTTGCCCGAGAGGTTGTCGATAACGGCCAACTCTTCACATTGGAGCAGCAAAATATCGGGACAGCCAAGGGTATCTGGTGGGCAGGACGCTTCAAGCTTTTTTTCAATGTAGCGCACCGCGTCGTAACCAAAATAACCAGCCAGGCCTCCGCAAAAACGCGGCAAACCGGGGCGCAGCGCCACTTTGAAACGCTTTTGGTAGTCGTTGATGAAATCAAGCGGGTTTTGCGTGGAAGTTTCAACCACCTGGCCATCGGTGACCACTTCGGTCACGGTCTTTGTGCCAAACCCCGAGGCCCGAACAAGCGTACGGGCCGGCAGGCCGATAAAGCTGTAGCGGCCAAAACGCTCGCCTCCAACCACCGACTCCAGCAAAAAACTGAAGCGTCCGCCGTCTTTGGCATGCGCCAGCTTGAGATACAGCGACAGCGGCGTTTCCAGATCAGCAAAAGCTTCTGCCATCAACGGAATACGGTTGTAGCCCTGGCCCGCCAGGCTTTTGAATTCAAGTTCTGTAATCACTGGTGCGTCCTTCGCAAATGGGCCACGGCGTGAAAAGCGTGGTCCTGATCATTCAAATAGCCCGCCTGCTGGGGGCACTGTGCGAGCAAACCTGGTGCGGTTTGCCTGCGCTCAAGCTTGGGTGCGCGAGCAGCTTCGCCAAACCCAGGCTCCCCGGTCTGCAAGAACCGAAAGTTTGGTGTGAATGATGCGGAGGTTGTGCATACGACTTGAAGTGTAGCAAAAAGCCTTCTGGCAAACCCTATTGCGAAGCCCTGCAACGGACTTGAAAATAAAGACACCAAAAAGAACGCTCGTTCTTTTTCAAGAACCTTTATGGAGACTCAGATGACTATGCTAAAAAAATGTGTTGTGACGCTGGCCGGAGTCTTGCTATCACTCAGCGCGCTCGCCGCGCAGGTGGATGTTGCAGGCGTCAAACTGGAAGATACCGCTGAGGTGCAAGGCGCAAAGCTTCAGCTCAATGGTGCGGGTATCCGATACAAGGCGATTTTCAAAGTCTATGTGGCTGCGCTGTACGTCGGCAAAAAAGTCGCCACACCGGAAGAGTTTTTTGCCGCTACCGGCCCAAAACGCATGAGCATCACGATGTTGCGCGAGATTGACTCCAATGAGTTGGGTAAGGCGTTCACCAAGGGTTTTGAAGACAACGCCCCCAAAGGCGAAATGTCAAAGCTGATTCCGGGACTGGTCAGAATGGGCCAGGTGTTTTCTGACCAAAAGAAGCTTGCGGCAGGCGACACCTTCACCAACGACTGGATTCCAGGCGTGGGCACCGTGATCACGGTAAAGGGAAAAGTGCAGGGCGAGCCCTTTAAGGAACCCGAATTCTTCAACGCCCTGATGCGCATCTGGCTTGGCCCTAACCCAGCCGACTTCAAGCTCAAGGACGCTTTACTGGGCAAGGCCTCATAAACGACAGGCACGCTTTCATTTCACGTATTTTTCAAGGGGCGGCGCAAGCCCGCTGATCAATTCCGCCAGCCTGGTTGCTGCCAAGCAGTTCCTCCAGGGAGTCAACAAACCCGTCGGCGTCCATGTCATGCACAGACTCGCCGTGGTTGTAGCCATAAGTCACCACCACCACCGGGCAGCCCGCAGCACGTGCGGCCTGCGCGTCGTTGCTGGAGTCACCAACCATTAAGGTACGGGCGGGCAGCACGCCGAGTACGTTGCAGGTTTTAAGCAAGGGCAACGGATCAGGCTTTTTTCGCTCAAACGAGTCGCCGCCAAACACCACCGGAAAGAACCCGTCGAGACCTTTGAGATGAAGCAAGGCCTGGGCAAAAACCAGCGGCTTGTTGGTCAGGCAAGCCAGCTTGAGGCCAGAGCGCTGCAAACCCAGCAGCCCGGCCATGACGCCGGGATAAACCGCTGCATGCTGGCCATTGATGGCGCGGTAGTGCTGCTGGTAGCTGGCAAAGGCGGCACCAAAAAGCACATGCGCCTCAGATGCTTCACTATTGATAGCGCGTAGCCCCCGTATTTGCTGCCGCAGAGCATGACTCAGTATTGAATGGACGAGGTGTTCAGAGCCTTTCCCCACCAGCAACTCAACCACAGCCCGATCAACCGGACTAAAGCCCAGGTCATGCAGCATCAGGTTGAGGGCAACTACAAAATCACCCATGGTGTCCACCAGCGTGCCGTCGAGGTCGATGATGGCTGCGTCAAAGCTGCCTGACCTGAAAGGAATAAAGTTCAAAGGGCTGCCGCTCATTAAATGGCAATGATCGTAATGCCGAAACGGGGAATTGGCCAGTACATGCCGCGCGGAGTTGAGGCTGATTCCGTCGGACTGGGGCCGCCACGCAGGCCCACGGATACAGGAATCTGAACTGCCCGCTTTAAGGACCAGGCACTTCACGCACCTTTGTCGTCAGCGTAGACCCTGCACCGCGCCGGTAACCTGCAGTTTTGCCAAAATTTTTCAAGCCGGCATAAACATTCACAATCCAACTGTTTTGAATCGTTGCAGCAATGCTGCTGTTTTAGCCAAATGTCTGGGTCCAGGTGCCGTATCAGGCTAAAAAACCGTCGAACTTTACATAAAATCTTGTCGGCGTTGAACTCGGCGGGACGTTAAATTCGTAGGTTACGAAAAAACCATGTGAGGGCTTCATGAAAACGACATTGTTTCCCAAAGAAACCCAGTTGATTACCCAACAGATCCTGGCTGGCGAAGAACACTGTTCAAGCACGACGACGCACGAGCGCCATGCACAGACAAATACATCTGTATTCCTGTCGGCTCTAGCCGCCGCTACTGTCGCAGCCTGCGGTGGCGGGTCGGGCAGCATGGCGACGACCAACCCAGCAACTGCGCCCTATCTGCCCTTACTGGGCCAGACTGAGCCGATTGGACAAGCCAGGCCACCATCCTACCTGGCGGCAGCCCAGAGCCTGCCTACACCCGACCAGCTGATGGACTGGGCGGAGCGTACCTACCCCACACTTTTTCCTGATCACCAAGCCAACCGATCGTCTGACAGCATCGTGTATCGCTTTTATCCCAAAAGCGGAAATTACGTTGGGGTTTCAGGCAGCGATGTACTTGTGCTTGGACCCATCTCCGACAACGCCATCACAAAGGTAGGTACGCTCGCTCAGTTTGCTGACTCGGTAGCGGCCGCCAGCCCTGCAGTCGCTAGCGATGCGGAAGCTGCACGGTTTTTATTGCAGGCGCAATTTTCTGCGTCAGATGCAGAAATCTCTGTTGTCCGGTCACAGGGCTTTGTTGGCTGGCTGGAACAGCAATTCAATGCGCCGGCCTCTTTAACTGGCTGGGATGCCTTGATGAGCAAGGGCTACAACGACATCGCTTTTACATTCAGTACGGCACCAGCAGACTACATGGCGTGGAATCAGCTGATCGCATCGCCAGATGCCGTGCGCAAGCGGGTAGCGCTGGCGCTGTCAGAGCTTTTTGTGGTGTCGAGCAATGGTATTAATATCTCCGCGCGGTCATTTGCAATGGCAGCCTATTGGGACATCCTGGCAGCCAATGCATTCGGGAATTACCGCGTCCTGCTGGAGGCCATCACGCTCAATCCGGCCATGGGGGTTTACCTCAACACCAGAGGCAACCAAAAAGAAGATGCTACCAGCGGCAGGCAACCTGATGAAAACTACGGCCGAGAGGTCATGCAGCTTTTTACCATTGGCCTTTATGAACTCAATGTTGATGGGTCCAACAAACTGAGCACCGCGGGCCAACCGATAGAAACCTATGACCAGTCAACCGTCACCAACATCGCCCGCGCCTTCACAGGCTGGGACCTTGACACCACAGGCGCCACAGCGACGAATTTGCTGCAAGTTAAAAATCCGATGCGGTTAATTGCCTCCAGACGCTCGACGCTGGCCTCCTCTTTTTTTGGCATATCCATTCCAGCTAATACGGACGGCACGACTGCATTAAAAATAACACTGGACGCGCTCTTCAACCATGCCAACACCGGGCCTTTTGTGAGTAAACAGCTGATTCAGCGGCTGGTTACCAGCAACCCAAGCCCAGCTTACGTAGGCCGAGTCGCAGCCATTTTCAACAATAACGGGAGTGGTCTACGGGGCGACTTAAAGGCTGTCATCAAAGCCGTCTTGCTGGATACGGAAGCGCGCAGCGCTACCAACCTTACGAATGCTACCTGGGGAAAACTACGGGAGCCGATTGTTCGTTTCACGCAATGGGCACGATCTTTTAACGCACAGTCCACCAGCGGAGACTGGAAAATCCCCGACCTCACCAACGACTCCACGCGTCTGGGTCAAAGCCCCATGCGTTCTGGCTCTGTTTTTAATTTTTTTCGACCTGGTTATGTTCCACCGAACACCGCACTGGCACCTGCGGCGCTGGTTGCTCCTGAATTTCAGATCACCAACGAGTCGACCGTTGCGGGTTATATCAACTTCATGCAGAGCACCATCCAGAACGGTATTGCAGATGTGGTCCCCAACTACAGCAACGAACTGGCGCTCGTGAACGATCCCGTAGCTCTGGTCAACCGACTCAACCTGATCCTCGCTGCCGGACAGCTTTCTGCGGCAACCCTGTCCATCATCAGCAGCGCAATTGCCAGCATCAGTTCAACTACGGTAACTGGTCAAAAGAACCGTGTGTATGCAGCTATTTTGCTGGTCATGGTTTGCCCTCAATATATCGCCCAAAAATAGGAGGTCAGCCATGTTTGTAAATAACACGCAGCAACTCGCACGGCGCGCTTTTTTGAAGCGGGCCGGGCATTTGAGCCTGGCAGGTATCGCAACGCCATGGGCCCTAAATCTGGCGACCATGGGCGAGGCTGCAGCGTTCGGCGCCACCGATTACAAGGCGCTGGTTTGCGTTTTTCTATACGGCGGTAATGACTACGGCAACACCATCGTGCCTGTCGACAGCGTCAACTACGCAAAATATGCGGCCATTCGAACGGGCATCGCAACACCGTTGGACACTTTAGCGGCTACTACGCTCTCGCCCACCACAGGACTACCAGGAGGCATGCTACTTGCCATGGCGCCGCAACTGGGCCCTTTAAAAACATTGTTTGACAGCGGCAAACTGGCGGTTCAATTGAATGTTGGCCCCTTGGTTATGCCCACGACGCTGGCGCAATACAACGCCAGATCAGTACCACTGCCGCCAAAACTCTTTTCACATAATGATCAGCAGTCGGCGTGGCAGACCTCCTCCCCAGAAGGTTCTATTTCGGGATGGGGTGGAAAGATGGGTGATCTGGCACTTTCCAACAACACTAACTCGGTTTTCAGCTGTATTTCCGTCACTGGAAACTCCGTTTTCCTGGCGGGGCAAACAGCTGTTCAATACCAGGTCAGCAGCAACGGCGCTGTGCCTGTCAACGGTGTGAAGAACGGCCTGTATGGCTCAAGCTCCTGCGGCGCTGCGTTGAACGCCCTGGTGACACAAGCCAGTACCCAAGTGTTTGAAAATGAGCACGCGAAAATCACAGCCCGGTCCATTGCCGCAGAATTACAGGTCAGCGCTTCCCTGGCAAGCAGCAGTAATCTGGGCACCTCTTTCACGGCAACGAACCCGCTTGCAACACAGCTCAAAATGGTGGCGCGGCTGATTGCTGCCCGCAACTCACTGGGGATCAAGCGTCAGGTGTTTTTTGTGTCCATGGGCGGCTTTGACTTGCACGACGGCTTGCCCACCCTGCATCCGGGCTTGCTCACTAACGTAGGCGACGCGCTCAACTCCTTTTACAACGCCACCGTTGAGCTGGGCGTCAGCGACAAAGTGACTGCATTTACGGCCTCTGATTTTGGCCGCACCTTGGCGTCGAATGGCGATGGCGCTGACCATGGCTGGGGTAGTCACCATTTTGTACTAGGTGGAGCCGTGCGCGGCAAACAGTTTTACGGCACGGCACCGGCTGTTGCAGTCAACGGCCCAGATGATGTGGGGCAAGGAAGATTGCTTCCCAGCACCTCTGTGGATCAATTTGCAGCCACCTTGGCTAGCTGGTTTGGTGTGTCAAGCACAGACCTTGGGTTGGTCGTACCGAACATTGGCAACTATTCCCTAAAAAACGTCGGCTTTGTATGAGGTCGTTAGCAGTCCTCGCTTATTTCGCCAGCTCAACCCGCATGGCATCGATCACGGTCTTGTAGTCAGGTTTGCCAAAAATCGCGCTGCCCGCCACAAAGGTATCGGCGCCAGCGGCGGCCACGCGGGCAATGTTGTCGGTCTTGATGCCGCCATCGACCTCAAGACGAATGTCTTTGCCCGACGCGTCAATGCGTTTGCGTACCGCCTCAATCTTGCGCAAGGCCGAGTCAATGAAGCCTTGCCCACCAAAGCCGGGGTTGACGCTCATGATCAAAATCAGGTCAATGTCGTCAATCACCCAGTCGAGTACGTCTAGGGTGGCAGCAGGATTGAACACCAAACCCGCCTTGCAGCCCTTGGCCTTGATGGCCTGCACACTGCGGTGAACATGACCGGATGCATCGGGGTGAAAGCTGATGAGGTCAGCGCCGGCATCGGCAAATGCGGCGGCCAGAGCGTCTACGGGTTGCACCATCAGGTGAACATCAATCGGCACCGGTGTGCCGTCGGCTTTTTTGGCATGCGGCTTGAGCGCCTGGCAAATCATCGGGCCGAAGGTCAAATTGGGCACGTAGTGGTTGTCCATCACATCAAAATGAATCCAGTCAGCACCGCCTGCCACCACGGCCTGGAGTTCGTCGCCCAGGCGGGCAAAATCAGCGGCCAAAATGGACGGGGCGATACGGTAGGTCGGTTTGCTTGTGCTCATCGACAGATTGTCGCAGCAAGTCGCCCGACCTGACCCGCGCCAGGTTTTCGTCACACCAGCGCCTGGCGAGGCGGTTAACATAAGCGTTCACCTTTTTCCAGCCCATGCCGAAATACCAATTTACCTGCGACATCACGCCGCAATACATGCCCGAGCAGTCTTCGCCAGAGGACTCGGTTTATGGGTTTGCTTATACCGTCACGGTGACAAACTCCGGTGAGGTGGCGGCGCAGCTGATTTCGCGCCACTGGGTCATCGTGGATGCCAATGGCCACAACGAAGAAGTCAAGGGTCTGGGCGTGGTGGGTCACCAGCCGCTCCTCAAACCCGGCGAGTCGTTTCAGTACACCAGTGGTTCACGCTTGCGCACCGCGACCGGCACCATGCATGGCAGCTACTTTTGTGTGGCTGAAGATGGCGAGCGCTTTGACGTAGCCATCCCGATGTTTGTGCTGGAGGCCAGCCACGGCAGCCAGCCCCCCGGCCGCGTGCTGCACTAAAGTCAGTAGTGAACATGAAAGACCTGCGCACGCTACTCAACTCACTGGACCCTGAAGCCGACCTGGCTAGGCGGCACGTCTGGTTGATTCAGCTGTTCGAGTGGATTCGTGGCGACGAGAGTTCGATACAGGCCTGCGCCTCCCGTCTGCAGACATTCATCGTAGCGGTAGAAACCCAGCCCGAGCTTGAAGCGCGCCTGAAGGCCTGGTGGCAAAAGCTGGTACAAACCGTTGAAGTTACCACCTTGCTGGCTGATTTCGGTTTTGCACCGCGCACCGCTTTTTTCAGCGAACTGGCCGAACGGCTGCGCCGCAAACTGTTGCCCGGTACACCCGAAACCATAGACACCTCCGAGCTGTTTCCACTGGTCGCACCCTCACGCTTTGATGCCCAATGGATGGCGGCGCTGAAAGAAGAACAGGTCAACCAGCTGGTGACTTTGCTATCGACCGACCAGCCGCTCGATACGCTGCGCTGGCAGCTTTGCCTGATGGACGCCCTGACCTACTGCACGGCGCAAATCCGGGCGACTGGTTTCTCACCAGAGCTGCGGCTGCGCATGGACCGTGCCAACGACGATGACCGTGCTTTTCATGCCCTGTCAGGCGACGTGGACGCGTTTCGAACGGCATTTTTTGGCCCGGTGCGTGACGAGGCGATGTTGCAGGCTGCCATTGACCAGTACCGCACGCGGCTCGATACCTGTCGATGGGCCGTCAATGGCGTTTACAACCATCTGGACAAAAACGGTATTTCAGTCGGTATGGTTTTCTTGTTGCGCCAGTTGCGCGAGCGCATTGTGCGGGTACGCGAACTGCTCGATGCGCTGGTCTCGCCCACGCCGGCCATGGCGGCGCTCAAGCTGCTTGCGCGCCGGGTCACCATTGGCCAGGACAGCAAAAGCATAGGCGCATTGATCAGCGCCAACTCCACCTTGCTGTCGGCCAAAATGGCCGAACGCAGCGCAGAAACAGGCGAGCGTTACATCACCCGCGACCGTGGCGAATACCGCGAAATGCTTGGCAAAGCCATGGGAGGCGGTGCCATCACGGCGTTTACCACGCTGCTCAAGTTCATGGTGGTGGCGGTTGGCCTGTCGGCTTTCTGGAGTGGTTTCTGGGCCGGGGTGATGTATGCCGGCAGCTTTATCGTCATCCAGCTGCTGCACCTCACGCTGGCCACCAAGCAGCCGGCCATGACGGCACCGGCCATGGCGGCCAAGCTCAAGGACATTGACTCGCCGGAAGCGCTCAATTCTGTCGACGTGTTTGTCGATGAGGTTACGCATCTGGTGCGTTCGCAAGTGGCCTCCGTGCTTGGCAACGTCTTCATGGTGGTGCCGGCTGTGCTTCTGGTGAATGTCATGGTGCAGTTGCTGCTCGGTCGACCCATGATCAGCCACAAAGAAGCTGGTCACGTGCTGGAAACACTCACACTGCTGGGCCCGACGCTATTTTGGGCTGCCTTTACCGGCATTATTTTGTTTTCGTCGAGCATGGTGGCGGGCTGGACAGAGAACTGGTTTGTACTGCACCGCCTGGACTCGGCGATTGCCCACAACCCGCGTTTTACGGCCGTGCTGGGCGTCGGACGGGCGAGGCGCTGGTCGCGCTTCATGCGGGGCAATATCTCGGGTTTTGCGTCGAATATTTCGCTGGGTTTCATGCTCGGGCTGATTCCTCCTTTCACTGGTTTTTTTGGCTTTGAGCTGGAAGCGCGTCATGTCACGCTGTCGGCCGGGCAACTGGCTGCAGCTGGCGCGTCGCTGGGCCTGGACGCTTTCAGGCACCCCGCATTCTGGTGGTGTGTGGCGTCCATTCCCTTGATTGGCGCGCTGAATCTGGGTGTAAGTTTTTACTGCGCCTTTCGCCTGGCCTTGCAAGCCCACAACGTCAGTGGGGTGGACCGCGCCCGCATCAGACGCGTGATATGGGCTCGTTGGCGCAGCAACCCGCGCAGCTTTTTCGTGCCGGACTGAAGACCGGGCGGTGTCGGGCTATTCGGGTGAAGCACTGAATTCCCGCGTGTGTCCTACACGACAGCCGCCTGATGGCCGCTAGACTTGCAGTAAGCTATTGTGCAGTGATGTGGTAGCTTTTAGCCTCGCGCTTACGCGTCTCCGGCGTCGTCAAGCGCCCCGTTTTTTTAATCAAGTCCCCTCGCCCGGTACGCACTGTCCATTCAGCACAGTGCGAATGATTGCAATCACCAAAGGAGACTCTCTTTATGAATGAACTGTTGGTAATCTGGGGCGAATGGATCAAACCCTCTGCCGGCCTGGCAACGGTGCAGTGGTCAATTTTGTTGGCGCTGGCCGCCGCCGCCGGTCATCTGATTCAACGTTACACCGGTTTACCCAAGGTCATTGGTTATTCGGTAATTGGTGCCTTTGCCGGACTGGCTGGTTTTACCGGTGCGATCTGGCCCCTGCAAGGCACCAGCCTGTTTTTGCTGGAGCTGGGTGTTGCCGTGGTGTTGTTTGAGGCTGGAGGGCGCATTTCGCTGCGCTGGTTCAGGCACAACCCCATGGTGCTGGTTCAAAGTCTGGCCGAATCGACACTCACATTCATCGCGGTTTATTGGGCCTTGAAGCTCATGGGTATGCGCGATGACGTGGCGCAGCCGCTGGCACTGCTGGCGATGGCGGCCTCGCCAGCGGTCTTGTCGCGCGTACTGATGGACACCCGTGCCTCGGGCCCGGTGAGTGAGCGCGCCATGGTGCTGTCCACCATGAGCACGCTGTACGCATTGACGCTTTGCAGCGCCAGCGCCGGCATGATGAGCCGCGGCAAACAGGTTCTGACCGACATCAGCCTGAGCGACACCTTTTATCCGGTGCTGGTGGTGCTGGGCCTGTCGGTCGTGGTTGGTGCAGTGCTGGCACTGGTGCTACGCACCGCCCTGCGGGTGATGAGCCCGACCAGCGAAAACACCGCCATATTGCTGCTGGCGCTGATTGCCGCTGGTGCCGCGCTGGCGGCCCATTTTGGGGGCTCTGCAGCCCTCGCAGCGTTGCTGGGCGGCATGCTGCTCAAGCAGCTTAATCCACGCCCCTGGTCCTGGCCCCGGCAAATGGGCACGGCGTCCAGCATGCTCACCATGCTGATGTTTGTACTGGTGTCGGTGGTGGCGGCGCAAGCAGAATGGGCTGGTCCTATTGCAGGGCTGGTACTGGCATTGATTGCGGCTCGTGTGGTGGCCAAAATTGCCGGTGTTGCGCTAGGCAACATCGGCAGCGGCTCCAGCGCAAAGCAAGCCCTGTGGGTCGGCTGCGCCATGACGCCCATGTCATCGGTTGCGCTGCTGCTGGTGTCGCAATTCATCACGGCATCCCCCACGCTGGGCAAGCACATTGCCGGGGTCGCCCTGCCGGCCATTTTGGTGATGGAAATTCTAGGTGCTGTGCTCACCACTGTGGCCATTTACCGCGCTGGTGAAAGCTCAAAGCCGTGGCTGCTGAGTGCGCGCGCAACCGCCCCCGTTACCCCATCTGCATCCAGCAGGGAGCCTGTTCATGAGTCTTGAAGCTTTCCAGAAATCAGCCGCTTTGTCGCTCGGTGTCGAGCTTGAGCTGCAGCTCGTCAACACCCACGATTACGACCTCGCCCCCTACGCTGAAGACATGCTTCGCCTGATGGCCAAAACACCGTTACCCGGTGCCGTGGTGCCCGAGATGACGTCAAGCATGATTGAAATATCCACTGGCGTGTGCACCTCGTCGTCAGAGGTGCTGGGCCAGCTGTCGCAAATCCGCGATGCATTGGTTAAAAGCGCAGACAAGCTCAACATCGCCATCGTCGGTGGCGGCACCCACCCGTTTCAACAGTGGCATGAGCGGCGCATTTACGACAAGCCACGCTTTCGGGAATTGTCAGAGCTGTACGGCTACTTGTCCAAGCAGTTCACCATTTTTGGCCAGCACGTGCATGTGGGTTGCCCCGATGCTGACACCGCGCTGCTCACACTGCACCGCATGTCCCGCTACATACCGCACTTCATCGCCTTGTCAGCATCATCGCCGTATGTTCAGGGACAAGACACGGCATTTGACTCGGCGCGGTTGAACTCGGTGTTCGCATTCCCATTGTCGGGACGTGCGCCGTTTGCCTTGACCTGGGACGAGTTCACGGTTTATTTTGACAAAATGACGCGTACTGGCGTGGTCAAAAGTATGAAAGATTTCTATTGGGACATTCGGCCCAAGCCCGAGTTTGGCACCATCGAGATTCGCGTTTTTGACACCCCGCTGACGGTCGAACGGGCGGCTGCGCTGTCGGCTTTTGTGCAGTCGCTGGCGGCCTGGTTCATGCAGGACCAGCCATTCATGCCGCAGGAAGACGACTACCTGGTCTACACCTACAACCGTTTCCAGGCCTGTCGCTATGGCATGGACGCGGTCTACGTCGATCCGGCCACCGGCCAGCACATGCCGCTGCGTGAGCATATTTTGCAGACCCTGCAGCAGGTCGAACGGCATAGCGCTACCCTGGGGGCCAGCGCTTTTTTGCACATGCTGCAGAGCAGCGTGGAGCGCGGTGAAAACGACGCCCGCTGGTTGCGCGAACGCCAAGGCGAGGAAGCCATGCTGGCCGAAGTGATACGCCAGGCAGCGCAGCGGTTCCGGGGCGGGCTGGCGCACAGGCAACAACAATAAAGGCGATCCGCAGTCGCGGCGCTTGCTCAGGAAACCCGATCAGCGACTGCGATTGAAACTTCGACTGCCTGTATTCTCCTCACATGAGCGAATTCGACTTGATTGC
>JANXTM010000263.1 GCA_025352405.1 Polaromonas sp. | reverse complement strand
GTACCTTTTCTGAACAAAAGCCAGCCCCGTAGCGCGGAAAGCGACGCGCAGGAAGCCAAAAAGAACAAGGACTGGGATCCCAATGCACCGTTGGCGGGGAAAAACCAGCCGCGGCCTGCACCTGCGGCGTCCAGCTCTGCAGCAACAGATGCGGTAGCTGGTGCGCCTGTGGGTGCAGCGAGTGCCGCGAAGGCAGCGGCTGCCGCGGCCGCGCCCGCAGCCCCTGCGGTGCCGGCCAAGCCAGCGGGGTCAAACGATCCCCTGGGCGATCTGGCCAAGGCCAGATCTGAAGCCAGGACCAGGCCTGAGGCCAGGGCAGATTTGCCGCCATCCGCATCGGGCGTCGACCCCTTCAGTTATTTTATCCAGGCAGGTGCCTTTCGCACTCTTGACGACGCCGAGCAGCAACGTGCCAAGCTGTCTTTGATGGGTTTTCAGTCCAGAGTCACCGAGCGCGAGCAATATGGCCGGACCGTGTACCGCGTGCGCTTAGGCCCATTTGACAAAAAAGACGACGCTGATAAAACCAAGGAAAAACTCGACGGCAATGCAGTTGAAACTGCTTTGGTGAGAGTCCAGCGCTGAACTTTTCCGGTGCGAGGTGTACCAACCAAGGCTGGCAAGTACTTTCTTAACTGAGCCTGTAACCCGCCTGACAGGGTTATTGAATTGCTACACAACCATCGTATGACCGAGTTACCTAGGAGAAAATTGAATGCAACGACGTGAGTTTTCGCTTTCAGCTGCAACAGTTGCTGCTGCCACATGGGGCGGCGCTGCAGCGCTGTCCACCACGGCGCATGCGCAGGGCAAAGCCCCCCAGGAGGGCAGCGACTACATAGTGCTCGACAAGCCAGCGCCCGTAGAAGCCACGTCCGGGAAAATCGAGGTGGTAGAGTTTTTTTGGTACAGCTGCCCGCACTGCAACCACTTTGAGCCACAGCTTGAAGCATGGGTCAAAAAAGCCCCAAAAGATGTTTCGCTTCGGCGTGTGCCGGTGTCTTTTCGTCCAGACTTTGAACCCCAGCAACGCCTTTATTTCGTGCTGGAGAGCTTGGGCAAGCTTGACGAGCTGCATAAAAAAGTTTTCAACGCGATTCACGTCGAAAAGCAGAACCTCACAACAGCAGAGCAAGTCACTGCCTGGGTAGAAAAGCAGGGTATCAGCAAAGGCAAGTTTACTGAGCTTTACAACTCATTTCCAGTCGTGACAAAAGCCCGCAAAGCAACCCAATTGCAGGAGTTCTACAAGGTCGATGGCGTACCGGCCCTGGGAGTGGCGGGCCGCTATTTCACCTCGGGCTCTGTGGCCCAGACGATGGAGCGCGCACTGGTGGTGACCGACTACCTGATTGAGCTAACACGCAAAACCCTTCTCGCCGCTGGCAAAGGCAGTCCGGCAAAATAAGCGGCGATCAACCGAAAAATCCTGTGCCAGAACCTGGCAACCCTCCTAAAACCCGCCCATCCGAGGCGGGTTTTTTAATGGCGCAAGCCCGGTGGGCGACACCTTGAAACGGCATACCACCAGCTTGCATGGCTACAATGCTTAAAACATCAGCAGCAAGATTCGTGCCTTTATGAAACACTCCACTTCCTTTCTCATTGCAGTCGTTGCCATGCTCGTGCTGGCTGCCATGCCGGTCGCCGCCGAAAAGGCTGACCGCGACAAGCCCATGAACGCCGAGGCCGATGCGCTGCGCTACGACGACCTGAAGCAAACCAGCGTGTTCATTGGCAATGTGGTCATTACCAAAGGCACGACCATTATTCGGGGCGAGCGGGTCGATGTGCGGCAAGACGCTGAAGGTTACCAGCAGGCCACCGTGGTCGCCCCGGCGGGCAAGCTGGCTTTTTACCGAAAAAAGCGTGACCTGGTCGATGAGTATATTGAAGGTGAGGCTGAGCTGATCGAGTACGACAGCCGTGCCGATGTGGTCAAACTCATACGTCGCGCCGTGCTGCGTCGCTACAACGGCGCCGTGCTGGCAGACGAAACCACCGGCGCGCAGATCAACTACGACAATGTCACCGATATTTTTACCGTGGATGGCGGCGCCCAGAACCGGACCGCTGTTAACCCCAGCGGCCGCGTTCGGGCGATGTTGTCGCCGCGCGTGACAGCCTCGGCAGCTGCCAGCTCTGCCGCTGCGTTGCCGACCGGCCCCGTACCTACCCTGCGACCCAGCAACACGCTGGGCAGCGAAAAGAAATAGGACCAGCATGGATCTGGGTCACTTACCATCAAGTCACGCGCTGAGCGCCTTCGGTTCAGCCGCAAAGGAATCTGCACTGTCGGGCGCTGATGTTGTCCCCACGCCAGCAGGTACCAGCCGTCTGGTGGCCACCGGCCTGCAAAAATCCTATGGCAGCCGCAAGGTTGTGCAAGACGTGTCGCTGGCGGTCCAAAGCGGCGAGGTGGTGGGTTTGCTGGGCCCTAACGGGGCTGGTAAAACCACGTCGTTTTACATGATTGTTGGCCTGGTGCGCGCGGATGCAGGCGAAATCACGATTGACGGCAGTTCAATTGAACACATGCCGATTCATCGGCGTGCACGGCTGGGTTTGAGTTACTTGCCCCAGGAAGCGTCGATTTTCCGCAAGCTCACGGTCGAGCAAAATGTGCGTGCTGTGCTGGAGCTTCAGCACGATGCGGCTGGCAAGGCGCTGGGTCGCGCTGTCATCCAGCAGCGTCTGGATGCCCTGCTGCAGGACCTGCGGGTGGACCACCTGCGCGATTCGCCTGCATTGGCCCTGTCGGGTGGTGAGCGCCGGCGCGTAGAGATTGCGCGGGCGCTGGCGACCCAGCCGCGCTTTATCTTGCTGGACGAACCCTTTGCCGGCATTGACCCAATCGCCGTCATTGAAATCCAGCGCATCATCGGTTTTCTCAAAGCGCGCGGCATTGGCGTGCTGATCACCGACCACAACGTTCGCGAGACGCTAGGGATCTGTGACCACGCCTACATCATCAACGACGGCCACGTGCTGGCCACCGGCACACCCTCCGAGATTGTGAACAACGCCGATGTACGCCGGGTCTATCTCGGTGAACATTTCAGGATGTGATGGCTCCCCCCCTCTGTTGCTCACTTTGTGTAGCTCACACCCCCCTCACGGGGCTGCGCCTGCGACCCGGCAAAGCCGGTTCCGCGGCCCATGCTTGCGAAGCCACATTCTTTTGTGGCCACACTGCTGCAGCACCAAATAGGTCCGTGTGAAACAGGGCTTGTCTTTGCGCGTCTCGCAGCATCTGGCGCTGACGCCCCAATTGCAGCAATCTATTCGCCTGTTGCAGCTTTCAACGCTGGAGCTCAGCCAGGAAGTCGAGCAGATGCTGGATGAAAATCCGTTCCTGGAAGTGTCTGAAGAAATGGCCGTGCGTGAAGAGTTTGGTCTGGACCACCTCAACACACCGGTCAGTCAGGACAACCAGGAGTTTGAATTTGCTACAGATTCAATAGCTGCAGGTTCAATTGAAACAAGCGCTGCAAGCCAAAATAGCTCTGATACCACGCCGGAGATCAGTTCGGAGGCCAAGCTTGAAGAAAGCTGGGAGGGCGATGGCACGGTGGAGGCCATGCCTGACGACGGCGAGTGGGGCGGCGATGCGCCCGCACGCAAAAACAACGCCGATGACAGCGACACCGATGCTGCCGATCTGGCGCGTGGTCACGAATCATTGCAAGACCACCTGCACCGGCAGTCGCTCAGTTTGCGGCTGTCGGATCTGGACCGCGCCGCGCTGCACTTCCTGATTGAATCCCTCAATGACGACGGTTACCTCGAAGATTCCCTGACCGTGCTGGCCACCAGTCTGGCGGGCGAGGACGCGCTTCAGGTTGAAGAGCTGGTGCAGCACTTTGGCGTGGCGTTAAAGCTGCTCCACCACATGGAGCCCGCTGGCGTTGGCGCCCGCAACCTGGCTGAATGTCTGGGCCTGCAACTGCTCGATTGCAAGGACTGCGTTCAAACGCGTGCCGCCATGGCGATGTGCCAGCAGCCCATGGAACTGCTGGCCAAGCGTGACGTGAAGCGCCTGTCGCAGTTGTGCGGCTTTCCCGACACCGTGATCAAGGACGCCATCGGCGTGATTGGCCGACTTGATCCCAAGCCCGGGCGCCGCTTTGTGAATGTCGAGCGCAACCTTATCGTGCCCGATGTGCTGGTCACTAAGTCTGGCCGGGGTTTCAAGGTCACGCTCAATGGCGACGTGATGCCGCGCCTCAAAGTGCATGACATTTATGCCAATGCGCTCAAACAGCACAAGGGCCAGGGTGGGCAGGCCCTACAGCAACGCCTGCAAGAGGCCAGATGGTTCATTAAAAACATCCAGCAGCGCTTTGACACCATCCTGCGCGTCAGCACAGCCATCGTGGAGCGGCAAAAAAGTTTTTTCAGCCACGGCGAGCTGGCCATGCGGCCACTGGTGCTGCGTGAGATTGCCGACGAACTCGGCCTGCACGAATCGACTATTTCGCGCGTGACCACGGCCAAATACATGAGCACGCCGTTTGGTACTTTTGAGCTCAAATACTTTTTCGGCTCCGCACTCGGCACCGAGACCGGTGGCAATGCGTCAAGCACCGCCGTACGCGCCTTGATCAGGCAATTTGTGGTGTCTGAAAGTACCAAAAAACCACTCAGTGACAACCAAATTTCCCAAATGCTCAAAGAGCAAGGCATTGAATGCGCACGCCGTACCGTGGC
>JANXTM010000200.1 GCA_025352405.1 Polaromonas sp. | reverse complement strand
TCAACGTTCCGCAACCTGGACGTAAAAAATGGGATAGCCCAGTGGCGAACAAAACATATTGAAGCGCATCAGGCTGACACGTGAAAATTAACAAGCGCCAACGATATTTAGTTGGCGCTGATTATGCTGGCTGGTGGTGGGGCCGCACCCCCTGTCAAACCCAGCGAACTGGGCTCTTTTTAGCTGCCGATGGCTGCTGCGAAGTAGTGCGGAAACCCCCAACATCAGCGGCAGTCTATCAGAGGCCGAAGGGCCGCCCCATCAAAAACTGCTGACCCCAGTTCAAATCCGTATTCTGCACTTGCACCGCCGTCCGCATTTTTTCACCTCTTGGCTTTGGGCCGAAAACACGCCTTCATGGAGTACACCAACTCTTTCGGAAGGAAACTCATGGAAACCAAACATCTGGGACAAAAACAACTGGCAGCCCGTTGGAGCATCAGCGAGGCCAGTCTTGAGCGCTGGCGTAGCGAGGGCATTGGCCCGAAGTTCCTAAAACTCCCTGGCCGCGTCCTCTACCGGCAAGTCGATATCGAAGCCTTCGAAGAGTCCTGTCTGTCAACATCGACAAAGACACTGGCTGGGCCGGTTAGGTTCGAATGAAAATGTTGCGTTTCATCGGCATTTCTGCACAAGTCCCGGCGTTTTAGATTGGACCCAAACGAAGCAATTAACCAAAAACACACCCAATTGCACCCAATTGTTGAAATGAAACGCCCATCCACGCACTTGGAAAACACCGCAAACCAATCACTTCCGATGGCGTATCAAACACCCCGTTGCCCGTCTTGCAGGCTCAGATAACCCCGACAACTTGAAACTTACCGCGCAGTCTATTCACCACATCGACCAGCACAATTGGATCAAGCTGGTTCTTTTTCAAAAATGCCTTCCACTGAGTTTGCTTGGTTACATCTCCTGCAAAGGCGTCTGTAAAGCCGACGGGCACCGTGATCGGCATGGGCATTTTGCGGCGCTCAAAAGTTGCTTCAATGGCACGGCGCACTTCGGATGGGTCAAGCGTGGTGTCATCCAGTAACACCCACAAATCGAAGTAATCCTTCATTCGGGTGTTGGCCAGCCCCAGCAGACACACGGCATGGAATTTTTCAGCGACGACCGTGTATTTCGGATAGGCCCGCAGCTGCGGTGCCGGAAAATCTTCCAACAGTACCGGATAGCTGATCGCCTGAGGAGCCGGAGTCACCGCGTCACCGAACCCGATGTCAACTTGCAGAGCAATGCGCGCACCATCTAGCTTTGCCTGAATGTCGATCCGCACTCCGCCATAGCCAGCCTCCTTGCGGATGACTGCACCCTTGACTGAATCGGGGTCAAACACCACCCCGTCTTCCGCTGGGGTCAGGCAAATTTGGCGGAAAGTCTTGACTGCTGTTTCAACGTCATCCGGGCCAAAGCCCAAAAGATCAGCATCACGGGTGGGCCGGTGCGCGACGTCATACCAAAGCGTAAACAGCAGCGCCCCTTTGAGCAGAAAATTTGAGGCGTGCTCGGAAACGGACAGTCGGTACAGCAGACGTTCCAGACCGTAATGCGTGAGCGTCAAATTGAAGTCTTGCTGGGTCGCATCCGCGTGTTGCTTCAAACGCGCCCGGACCGATGCAGCCAGATTTCGACTCATGTTGTCACGCTTTCCAGGTATGGGCGCATGACATTGGCCACGCGGTCAACCGTCGCGAAATGCCAGATTTCGTCCATTGTGAATTTTCGTTGCGCCCAGCCATCGCGCAGGGCTTCCAGTGCAACGTCCAGTCCAATTTTGTTTCGGTATTTGAAGCAGTCTGCCACGGTCTTGGCGGCGTTAAACACCTGCACGCTCACGCCGTCGACCGGCAGATGCTCAATGCCATCGGTGAATGCCACGCCTGACATGCGCACGGGGCGAATTTTGGGCTGGTCAAGCCTTGGAATGGGTGCCCGATGTTCAATGGCAAGCCAGACCTCAAAAGGTGCCTGCGTCCCGATGCCATGCACACGCAGTGCCGAAAGTAGGCAAACCACACCCTGCGGTACACGCAGCGCCACTTCCGC
>JANXTM010000176.1 GCA_025352405.1 Polaromonas sp. | reverse complement strand
CAGCAATGTGGGGGTAGGGCAACTGGCCTGCCAACATGGCATGCATGATCTCCAGGCCAGTTTTTCCAGTGATCTGGTCTGACTGTATGAGGCCTGGCTTGCCGCCGCCTTCGATCATTCGGGCGCGCACCCGTGCGCTTTGCTCCAGCCAGTGGATTCTGGTGTCTTGTGGCGTCATGAGTTTGGTGCTTTTTTATTTAAGGATGGTCTGAATAACTCGTCACCAGATGGCGTAGCGAGTCAGTAATTTTCAAATGATGGGATTTCACGCACAAGCTTTCAAAGTGCCACCGTTTTTTGCGCCTACTGGACTCCTTTTCAGCCCTTGCGAGGCCTTTGCCTCCCCTTCGGGCGCCCTCATCCCTGCGCTCCCATCAGTTTGCCGCGCACCATCCACAAATTCGACAGCGCAAACAGCGTGACAAGTTGGGCGGTGTTCTTCTTCAAGCCGCGATAGCGCACTTTCACAAACCCAAACTGGCGCTTGATCACCCGAAACGGATGTTCCACTTTGGCCCGGATGCCGGCCTTGATCTTCTCTGCCTGATCAATCAAGACATCCGCTGCATTGTCCAGGTTCAGCGCACGGCGTTTGCCCGGGCGCATGGCGATATGCCAGGTGACGTCGGCTTTGGCATCAGGCCGCTTTTCAATGCCTTGGTAGCCCGCATCGCCAAAGGCAAGCACTTCTTCACCGTGCAGCAAACTGTTGCCCTCGGTTACGTCGTGTACGTTGCCTGAGGTGCCGCGAACCGCGTGCACCAGACCCGAGTTTGCATCCGCGCCAATGTGGGCCTTCATGCCAAAGTACATCTGCTCCCCCTTCTTGCTGGCGTGCATCTCGGGGTCGCGGGTCTTGTCTTTGTTCTTGGTCGATGAGGGTGCTGCAATCAAGGTGGCATCCACTACGGTGCCTACCTTTAGCAGCAGGCCTTTGGCAATCAGCAGTTCGTTCACCGTGGTGAGGATTTGCGCTGCCAGCTTGTGTTTCTCCAGTCGGTGCCTAAAGCGCAGTATGGTGCTTTCATCTGGCAGCCGCCCAAACTCTTGTAGTTGCGCAAATTCCCGGTACAGCGGCGTATCGAAGAAGGCCTCTTCCATGGCCGGGTCCGACAAACTGAACCATTGCTGCATGAAGTGCACGCGCAACATGGTGTGCAGGGAAAACGGTGGGCGACCGGTCTTGCCTTCTGGGTAGTACGGCGCAATCAATTCCACCAATGCATCCCACGGAACGACTCGTTCCATTTGTTCCAGGAACACTTGTTTGCGTGTCTTCTTGGTGCCGAGATTGAGACTCAAGGTGGCTTGTTTCATGCTATGTATTTTATAGCGATGGATGGGTTTTTGAGCATAGATCCGGCGAAGTTATGCAGAGTTTCCTTAAGTCTCCAAATTGCGGCAAAAGCCATGAAGGAGCGGGCTGCTGGTGGCGTTCAATCTTTTATTGCGCTTGGCCAAATACGAAACACACTCTTTGCACTCCCACCCCTGGCCGAACAATCCCGAATCGTCACCCGCGTAGAAGAACTGATGCACCTGTGCGACGCGCTTGAAGCCAAAGGCAAACTGGAAGCCGCACAACACGCCCAACTCGTCAGCAGCCTGCTGACCACGCTGACGGAAAGTAGAACACCCGAGGCGCTGGCGGCCAACTGGCGCGCGCTCGATGCGATGTCGGCGGGAACGGTCCACACCGGCGCTGCGGTCAAGGCCGATGGCTATGGCCTGGGTGCGGCGCAAGTCGTGCCGACGCTTGAAGCCGCCGGTTGCCGCGATTGGTTCGTTGCGCACTGGGGCGAGGTCGCAGCGCTGTTACCCTTGGTTCCAGCGGCCTCGATTGCGGTTCTGCACGGGCCCATGAATACGGCCGACGTGGCTTACGCGCGGGCAACGGGGGTCCGGCCGGTTCTCAACAGCCTGCCGCAGATCGCGCGATGGCTGGAAGCGGGGGGGGGGCCATGCGACGTGATGGTTGATACCGGGATCAACCGGCTGGGGCTGGAACTGGCTGATCTGAGTGATCCGATGATCGCGCAGCTCGATATCGACTGCTGCCACAGCCACCTTGCTTGCGCGGACGAGGATTCACCGCGCAATGCGATGCAATTGCAACGGTTTGCGCTAGCCCGCCAGCAGCTAACGGCCCGGCGGTACAGCCTGGCCAACAGCGCGGGCATTGCGCTCGGTGCCGCATTCCACGCCGACCTGACT
>JANXTM010000165.1 GCA_025352405.1 Polaromonas sp. | reverse complement strand
CAGGGCTTTGTCGCTGGCTGATCCTGTCATCACAATTTTTATCGCACCTTTTTCAGGGTCAGTGTCATGCCAGTCGGGCCGCAGGGCAATGATCTCGTTGTACAGATGCGCACAAATGTCGCGGCTCATAGCCACCACCATGGCCTTGCCAGTTTGGGCCTTGTTGCGCTCTTCAAAGTGCGCCACCAGGTCAGCCGCCACGCTGGCAATGCGCGGCTCAGCGCCCACCACCTTTTCAAGCGCCGCCCAGCGGCTTTTTAACGCCGCCTGCTGGCTTTCTTCATCTTCTTCGGTCAGCTCGTCCACGTCATCGTCCAGCTGCTGCAAGTCAGCGTCTTTCAGGCTCAGCTTGGCCAGGCGGGACTCGTAATAAATCGCCACCGTCGCACCGTCTTCTTTGGACTGCTGCATGTCATACACGTGGATGTAGTCGCCAAACACGGCGCGCGTGTCGCGGTCTGTGCTGCTGACGGGCGTGCCGGTAAAGGCCACAAAGGTGGCTTTGGGCAGCGCGTCACGCAAATGCTGGGCGTAGCCTGCCTGGTAATGACCAACGTCATACATCGGCGGCTCAAACTCTACCCGGTGTGGCGTTACCACAGTGTCACCCGTTGCTACAACATTAGGAGCTGGTTGCGCCCGAATTGATTGAGCTACAGGCGTATTTGATGCCTTTTTTAGCCTTAATTTTGCTTCAAAACCGTATTGGGTTCGGTGCGCTTCGTCGGCTATCACCACAATGTTGTGCCGCTCTGACAGAACGGGAAAGGTGTCTTCGTCCTCCCCCGGCATAAACTTTTGAATGGTGGCAAACACAATGCCGCCTGATGGCCGGTTGCCCAGCAGCGTGCGCAGCTCTTGCCGGGTGCGCGCCTGCACCGGTTGCTCACGCAGCAGGTCTTGCGCCAGGCTGAAGACGCCAAACAATTGCCCGTCCAGGTCGTTGCGGTCGCTGATGACAACGATGGTTGGGTTTTCCATCGCGGGCTCTTGCATCACGCGGGCGGCGAAGCAGGTCATGGTGATGCTTTTGCCGCTGCCCTGCGTATGCCACACCACGCCGCCCTTCTGGTTTCCACCGGGCCGTGACGCTTCAATAACCTTCGCGATGGCAAACCGCACCGCATGAAACTGGTGGTAGCCGGCGATCTTTTTAACCAGCGTGCCATCGTCTTCAAACAGCACGAAATAACGCAGGTAGTCCAGCAGGTACTTTGGAGCCAGCACGCCGCGCACTAAAGTCTGCAGCTCGTTGAATTCGCCCAGCGGGTCGAGCGTGATGCCGTCAATCGTGCGCCAAGCCATGAAGCGTTCGGCGTCACTCGACAGTGAGCCCATCAGCGCCTCGGTGCCGTCCGATATCACCAGCACTTCATTTGCCTGGAAGACGTCGGGGATCTGCTCCTTGTAAGTCTGGATCTGGTCGTAGGCCTTCCACACATTGGCTTTTTCGTCGGCCGGATTTTTGATCTCCAGCAGCACCAGCGGCAGGCCATTGACGAACAGGATGATGTCCGGCCGCCGCGTGTGGTTCGGGCCCTTGATGCTGAACTGGTTGATGGCCAGCCATTCGTTGCTAGCCGGCTGCTGCCAATCGATCAGCCGCACAAAGTCCCCGCGCGTCTCGCCGTCCTTTTGGTACTGCACCCGCACACCGGCCACCAGCAGGTGGTGAAAGTGCCGGTTGGCCGACAGCAGCGCCGGAATGCCCAGGTCCGTTACCTGCTTGAGCGCGTCTTCACGAGCTACCAGCGGAATCAGCGGATTCAACCGGTCGATAGCGGCGCGCAGACGCCGGGCCAGCACCACCTGCCGGTAGTTGTCACGCTCTGGCGCGGGGCCGTCGGGCGCGATGTCGGGGCCGTAAAGGTGCACATAGCCCACGTCCACCAGCCACGCAAGCGCTTCCTGTTCGAGCTGGCCTTCGGTCATGGTGTAACTCCTGCGGCGCTGAGCAGCACCTTGTTCAGGGCCGTGTTGACGTAGTAGTTGCCGCGTCCAATCTTCTGCTTTTGCACAAAACCACCGGCGGCCAGCGCGTCCATGTATTTGGTGGCGGTTATGCGCGAGACCTGCAGGTCCCGCTGCACAAACTCGATCTTGGTGTACGGGTGCGTGAACAGGTTGTTGATCAAATCCTGGCTGTAAAACTTGTACCCGTCGCGTATGCGGTGTTTGTAGTCAAACAGCGTCGCCTTGATGGCATGAATGGTGGCCAGCGTCTGCCCGGCGGTCTGCTCCACGGCGTTCAGCAGGTACAGCACCCACTCTTCCCACTTGTCGTCTTCGCGCACGGTTTGGAGCAGGCGGTAATAGTCGGCCTTGGTGCGCACGATGTGGCTGCTGAGGTAAAGCACCGGGATGTCCAGCAGCCCCTGTTTGACAAGGTAGAGCACATTCAAAATTCGCCCGGTACGGCCATTGCCGTCATAAAACGGGTGAATGCTTTCAAACTGGTGGTGCACCAGCGCCATCTTGATCAGGGGGTCTACCTCAAACAACGCATCGTCATTCATAAAGCGCTCCAACCCTCGCATCAGCTCGATGATCTCGGCCGGGTCTTGTGGCGGCGTGTAGATGGTCTTGCCGGCGCCGTCCTTCAGCGCGGTTCCCGGCAGTTTGCGAAAGCCGGCGTTGTTGCGCTCCAGTTCGCCCTGGATTTCGATGATGTGGTTGGCCGTCAGCAAGCCGCTGCCGCGCACCTGCTCAAAGCCCACCCGCAGCGCCTGGCGGTAGCGCAGCACCTCTTTCGCGGCCGGGTTGGCAAAAGCCTCTGGCAATACATCGTCTTTGAACAGCGCATCGTGCGTAGTGACGATGTTTTCAATCTCGGAGCTGTCCTTGGCCTCTTGCAGGCCCAGCGTATTGATCAAAATGCCCTGATTCGGAATCGACGCTGCAATGCCCTTCAGCTCAGCCAGCTTGCGGCTGGTAGCTGCCAGCTTTTTCAAAATCACCGGTGTGTCAAAGCGGGCTGGGTTGAGGTTTTCAAGTGGCGTTAGCATGTGGATGGGCTAGCTTTTAAAACTGTTACATGTATAGAAAATCCGTTTTTCTATACATGTTAGCGACCATCTGTATAGAAAGCACTGTTTTTTATACGCATGGGTATCGACGTGTATAGAAATCGTCGTTTTCTATACGCGTTGCGAAATTCGTTAAAGCTGGCTTTAATGTGGCCTCAATTGGCTCGATACCGATCCGCCTGTAAGACCACACCGCCAGTCGCCAATTAGGGGAAGCACTTAAGTTAAGCTTCCTTCTGTATATACAATCAAAGGCTATGCTCGAAAACCTGATCATCCCTCAAGACATTCGGGACAAGCTTCTCCGGGATGATCACAACGTCAAAGAGGATGAAGTCAGGGAATGCTTTTTAAATCACGACGGGTTTTATTTAGAGGACGATAACGAAGATCATGTTACCGACCCAGTATCTGAGTGGTTTGTTGGCGAAACTGACTGCGGACGCCTGTTGAAAATCATCTTTGTTTTCCGTGACGGGAATCTTTATCTGAAGTCTGCTTACCCTGCAAATGATAAAACGCAGCGTATATACAAAGACCTCAAGCCAATTTAACTAGGAGAGTGTGATGACAAAAGCCAAAAAGCCCGGAAGCGCGGAAGCGTGGGACAGCGGCGAGCTGGGAGAGGATATGAGCTCAGCGAAAGTGGCGTCTGCTGAGACTACACGGGCGATTAATGAAGCCCTCGGACTGCAAATGATCTCGATCAGGCTGCCTAAGTCGGTGATTGAGGACTTTAAAGTGCTCGCCCAAATTGAGGGGGTTGGCTACCAGCCGCTAATGAGAACTGCACTTATGCGCTACGCAGAGTGCGAGTCGAAGCGAGTTATGCGGGAGTACGCGGCGCAGCGCGAGCTTGAAAAGAAGGCCGCCATAGCTACAAGCAACGCTGCCAAGACACAGCGCCGCAACGATGAATTGAATGACCTGCCGCTGGAGCGCAAAGCGGCGTAACCAAAGTCAGACTCATAAAACCCGCCTTGGCGGGTTTTTTATTGCCCAGCACGCACATGGCGGCCAGGCAAGACCGACAAAACCTGAAAAACGACCCAAAACACCCAAAAATCGCCTTTTTAGGGTATCAAATCGGCCTCTAGGCCAATAAATACGTGCGCGAGCAGCTATTAAATAAATAGCGCTTAAATCGACCTACGAAACTTCAGGCAAGCGCAACTGCCCCGAGATCAGGCGCGGGAGCAGGGTGTCGCGGAGGGTGGCTAGGGTTTGGGCTTGCTGTGCGTTGTGATCAATCCGTTGACGGACACTGCGCACGATTGAATCAAAAGCTGCGACCACGTCTTTTGGCGCATCTAGCACGAGCAGTCGGTAAGCGTTTTCGCGATTTAAGCCCGGCACAGCCGCATCAGTATTCATATCGCTTAGACCCATAGTTTTGAGTAACTCAAAGCAATAGCTCAATGGCAGCTTGGACTTAACGTAGAAGACCGTGTCAATTGGGAAAAATGGGCGACTTTCCCAGTAAAGGCTACCCACCGTACCTTTGCGCCCGACGACTATAGATGGATGCGAAACCAAAGCAACATCATGCCATCCGGTAATACCACCTGAGCCGTAGACGGGCACAGAGCCTTGATTTCGTTGCTCCGCCTTTAGCGCTTTGCCGTACGCCAGCTCAAGAATGGTATCGAGCCGAACTGGTTTCCATCCCTTCGGCACCAAGCCCAGCTCCGAATCCTCGAACCCGTCTGGAAACAGCGCTGCTGTGGCTTCATCCATGCCTTCGGGGATGCGGCCTTGCGCCTTGGCGTGTACGGGGTCGAAGTCAACAAACCATGACTTGAACAGCGCCTGGGCGATGGCTTCAAGCGTGGCGTTGGTTTCGCGCAGGAGGGTGATGCGGT
>JANXTM010000155.1 GCA_025352405.1 Polaromonas sp. | reverse complement strand
GCAAGTCCCAGACGCGCACTTTGTTCAGGTCTTGTGTTTTGTACATGACACCTATTGTTTCTGATTATTTGTTTTGTAGCAGAGCCAACGGCTGTGTTGTCCTACTGATATTTGTACGTTACTTAACGGCTGCGCTTGCTGCTGCGATTCAGTTTCTTGGTGCTTTCCCGTAATCGATTGGTTCCTGTGGAACTAATCGCTCTTTCTCAGGCTCCAGCACAATAGCAACCTGCTAAAACCTGGTGCCAGCAAACGGTATTATTCAACATAACTTAAAAACCCCAAGAGGAAAAACATGAAAGCTTTCGCCTGTATCGCTGTAGCGGCCACCATGGTGGCCATGGCTGCCCCGGCATCCGCCCAGTTTGCCAAGCCCGAGGATGCCATCAAATATCGTCAAAGCGCTTTGAGTGTGATGGGTACGCATTTTGGCCGTATCGGTGCGATGGTCAACGGGCGCGTTCCGTATGACGCGAAAGTTGCGGCTGACAATGCCGATATCGTGGCGGAAATGGCCAAACTTCCTTGGGCGGCGTTTGGTCCTGGCACGGACAAGGGTGGCAACACCCGCGCCAAGCCTGAAATCTGGACCGAGCAGGCAAAGTTCAAGGAATACAGTGAAAAGTTGGTAGCTGAATCCAGCAAACTCGCAGCAGCCGCCAAAACAGGCAACCTGGATGCACTCAAAACCGCTTTTGGTGCAACTGCTGGCAGCTGCAAGGCTTGCCACGACGCATTTCAGGCCAAGCTGTAAGTTGATAACTTGACAGCGCTACATCAATAACCATTGATTTATCGGCAACTACCGCATTCAGTTCATGCCGTAGCCGGTGCAGCTCTGTCTTCCCGCGAGTCCGCTCAGGTTTCAGCCAGCAGTTTTTCAATCAGCTGGTGCAGGGCTGCAAAATCGGGCTCACCGACGTATTGCTTGACAATTTCACCGCGCTTGTTGACCAAATAAGTGGTTGGCGTGAGCTGCACGTTGCCCCAAGCCTTGGCTACCGCGCCGGTGTTGTCTATCGCTACTTTAAAGGGCAATTGGCGCGACTGCGAATAGTTGACGACGTAGCTCGGCGGGTCATAACTCATGGCCACCGCCAACGTGTCGTAACCTTGCGTCTTGTACTTGTTGTAGGTCGACGTGATTTTTGGCATTTCTGCGACGCAGGTCACGCAGCTTGTAGCCCAAAAATTGACAAGGGTGACCTTGCCCTTCATGTCAGCTGTGGTTTGCTTGCTGCCGTCGAGCAACACAAAGGTTGAGTTTGGCGCAATCTGCGTGCCGCTGCAGCCATACAAGCCTGCCATGCTGGCCAAGAGGAACGCAGTGAAGGTAGCCCGGCGGCATACTAAAGCGGTTTGGATATTTTTCACTTGAAGGCCTTCATCATGCAACGCAGACAGTTTAACCAGGCTGGTACCAGCGCCCTGGGCGCACTGATACTGGCCACTTACCAACAAGCTCACGCCCTGGGGCTCGGTGATCTGGCTGGGATCAGCAACACAGATGCCAGCAACGGCCTGAAAACCGCTCTCGAGAAGGGCGTCATCGCCGCCGTAGTTTCGCTGGGCAAGGCAGATGGATTCCTTGGCAACCCGAAAGTTCGCATTCCTTTGCCCGGTTACCTTGAAGATGCGTCCAGATTGCTGAAAAACTTTGGGCTAGGCCAGCGCATTGATGAACTGGTGACCGCCCTTAACCGCGCCGCTGAAGCCGCCGTGCCAATGGGCAAGGACCTGCTGGTCAGCGCCGTGAGGACCATGAACGTCAACGACGCCAAAAATATTCTCACAGGTGGTGAAACCTCGGTCACCCGTTTCTTTGCTGAAAAAACCCGAACGCCGCTGAGTCTGAAGTTTTTGCCTGTGGTTACCAAAGCCACTGAAAAAGTCGGCCTGGCCAACCAGTACAACGAGTTTGCCGGGAAAGCGGCCGGCTTTGGACTGGTCAAAAAAGAAGACGCCAACATCCAGCAGTACGTCACCGGCAAGTCGCTTGATGGCCTGTACCGCATCATTGCCGAAGAAGAAAAGAAAATCCGTCAAGACCCGATGGGCACCGGCAGCGCAATTTTGCAAAAGGTGTTTGGGCCGTTGAAGTAACCGGTGAGCATCAGGTACAGCACAAACGGCAGGCTTGCATGAACCCGACGTGAAAGCGGTTGCCCAGGCTTCTGGTGAGGCTTGATTGTTAGCGCCGCTTTTTGGGGTATGAAAAATGCCTCTTGGGTAACAAATACGGGCGCTAAATGCTATAAAAATGATAGTTTATTTTGCGATTATGCGTGTTTGGATACTGTCGACTATTGATTACCGCGGCCTAGCCAGCACCTCGCGAGCTGTTACCAACCGGTCTTCCAGATACGCGCCATAAAAATCCGGCACAGCAATACCCACCAAGCGCTCTGCCAGCTCTTGGCCCCTTGCACCCAGAAACAATACCGTCGGCGCGAAACTGGCCTTCCAGGCGCTGGTTTGCAGCGCGGCGGTGGTTAGGTTGCCATCAAAACCAAGCAGCGCCGTGGTGCGGTTGGTAACATCGAGTTGCCATGCTTGCAAGCCTGCGTCCTGGCGTGCGGGCAGCAGATAGCTGCGCCGCACCAGCTCGCAAAATGGGCAGCCAGGCAGGGTGACCAGCAGCACCAGCGGTTCACCCAGTCGCGTGGCCGCTTCAGCTGCGGCCGGCAGCGATGCCGGGACGGGCAGCGCACTGTCTTTGGCCAGTGTCACTGTGGGCAGCATGGCTCCGGCGATCAGTGCCCTTGAGAACTCGCGCCTGCGCCATGCAGTCCATGCCATCAAATCACCCGGTTGCTTTTGAGTTCAGACAGCTTCTGCCCGGTGTAGTTCAGTACGCTGCGTAACACTTCATCAGTGTGCTGGCCCAGTTGGGGCGGTGGCAAGCCCCCCCCTTCTGGGGTACGTACCGGTGTCTCGCTGAGTTTGAGGGGGCTGGACACTAGGCGCAACCCTGACTTGACCGGGTGCTGCCACGCCGTCACCATGCCGCGCGCCTCGATTTGCGGGTCGGCAAACACCTCCGCCAGGTTGTTGATCGCGCCGCACGGCACCTTTGTGGCTTCGAGCGCCGCCAGCCAGTCCGCTTTGGTGCGGGTGCGCAGGACGACCTCCAGGATGGGCACCAGTTGCGCACGGTTCAGCACCCGATCGCGGTTTTTTGCAAACAGCGGGTTCACGCCCAGCTCCGGTCTATTGGCCACCGCGCAAAACTTTACATACTGCGTATCGTTGCCAACCGCCAGAATCAGGTGGTCTTTGCTTCCGTCAGCGGCAGGCGCGACTTCAAAAACCTGGTAGGGCACGATGTTCTGGTGCGCATTACCCATCCGGCCCGGCACCTGGCCACTGACCAGGTAGTTGGCCCCCAGATTGGCAAGCATGGCGACCTGGGTGTCGAGCAGCGCCATGTCTACCTGCTGGCCCATGCCGGTTTTTTCAGCGTGGCGCAGCGCGGCCAGTATGCCTACTGTGGCGTACATGCCTGTCATCAAATCTGCGACAGCAACACCGACCTTTTGCGGCCCACCGCCCAGGTCGTCGCGCTCTCCCGTCACGCTCATGAGCCCGCCCATGCCCTGAATGGCGTAGTCATAACCAGCCCGGTCGGCGTATGGCCCATTCTGGCCAAAACCAGTGACCGAGCAGTAGACCAGTCGCGGGTTGATAGCGCGTAGCGACGCGTAGTCCAGCCCGTAACGCGCCATATCGCCGACCTTGAAATTTTCAACAAACACATCGCAATGCACTACCAGTTCGCGTATTAGCGCTTGGCCGGCAGGCTGCGCGATGTCGCAGGTCACAGATCGCTTGTTGCGGTTGGTACCCAGGTAATAGGCGGCCTCTTGCGTGTCTGCGCCTTGCGCGTCTTTTAAAAACGGGGGGCCCCAGGTGCGGGTGTCGTCACCCGTGCCCGGGCGCTCGATTTTGATCACGTCAGCGCCCAGGTCGGCCAGTGTTTGCGTGCACCATGGGCCCGCGAGAACGCGGGAAAGGTCGAGAATGCGGATGCCGTCTAAGGAATTCATGGGGCTATTTTGACCGAGACGGCGAAAACAGCGTCCGCACCACCACAGTATTTCGTCAGTATTGCTTGTAAGGCAAAAACTTGCCCGACAACACCACGTTCACGCGGTCGCCCTTGGGGTCAGGCTGGCGCACGATGTCCATGCTGAAGTCAATAGCGCTCATGATGCCGTCGCCAAATTCTTCGTGGATCAATTCCTTGATGGTGGTGCCGTACACGCTGACGATTTCATACCAGCGGTAGATCAGCGGGTCTGTGGGTACCGAGCTGTGCAGTGAACCTTTGTAAGGCACAACCTGCAGCCACTTCTGTTCGTCGGCAGTCAAACCGAAAATCTTGCCTATGACCTTGGCCTGTTTGTCGTCAAAGGTCATCTGGCCCAGGCAACCGGCGGTGACCCATTCCTTGCTCAGGCCGACTTGCCGGGCTACGTCGTCCCACTTGATGCCTTTGGCCACCTTGATGGTGATGATTTTTTCAGTGATGTCGTTGCGGTTCATGGGCGCCCCTGGGGTTGATTTTGGGTGAAATGGGAATGCCACATGCAAGCACCGTGCCTGGCCGGGACAAAATCGCCCGGGAAGGCGGTAAAGTACAAAGCTTGCCAACCCATCCCTGTCGTCTTAAGGTTTTAGCGCTCAATGTTTCGGACCCTGACCTTTTTAGCCGCCTTGCTGGCGCTTGCTGCCTGCAGCCCGGCTTTCAACTGGCGAGAAGTGCGGCCTGAAAATACCCGGCTCACCCTGCTGCTGCCGTGCAAACCAGACAAAGCGCAAAAAGTAGTTCCGCTAGGCCGCCAAGCCACGACGTTGTCGATGCTGGGCTGTGATGCCGCTGGCGCTACCTTTGCCGTCGCTGTG
>JANXTM010000153.1 GCA_025352405.1 Polaromonas sp. | reverse complement strand
CACCATGAAGGAGCTCTTGGACGGTCTCATCGGCGTCAGCAGTTCGGCGCGCGCCGATGTGTCCAAGACACGCGAAGACCGAATCAAAACAGACGGGAAGGACTCTGCCCCAAAGCAGTACCATGCCGAGCATCCCGTGATCCGCACCCATCCCGAAACCGGACGCAAGGCGCTGTATGTAAACGTTGCCCATACTGCGGGCATTAAAGGAATGACCGACGAGGAAAGTGCGCCGCTGCTGGAATTTCTTTTCAAACACCAAGTCAAGCCCGAGTTCACCTGCCGGTTCGCTTGGGAGCCTAACGCGATTGCGTTTTGGGATAACCGATGTGCGCAACACAACCCGGTCAACGATTACCACGGCTTTCGCCGTGTCATGCAACGTATCACGCTGCAGGGCGACAAGCCAGTTTAAGGCCCACACCCGCATAAATTTCACAAGTGGAAAAAATTCCTGTTTGTAAATTTCTGCAGAAAAAAGCGCTGTTTTTACCGATTAATGCAGTGAAAAAAGAAGCTATTTTCCAAGAAATTCGCTTACTCTACATTTCATGAAATCTTGTTTGTCCGAAATGGAAACTCCAGTATTGGCGGCGCGCCTTGAGCCCCGCCACGATCCACTGCCTGCGTTGCGCAGCGGCGCAAAAATACTCGTTGATACGCTGGTTGACATTGGCGTGGATACCTTGTTCGGCTATCCCGGCGGCGCGGTACTGCCGGTTTACGATGCGCTGTTTAAAGACACTCGCCTGCACCATGTACTGGTGCGACATGAGCAGGCGGCGGTTCATGCAGCTGAAGGCTATGCGCGGACCACAGGCAAAGTCGGTGTGGTGCTTGTGACCTCCGGGCCGGGCATTTGCAACACCATTTCAGGTTTGGTAGATGCCCTGTGCGACTCTGTGCCGATTGTCTGCATCAGCGGCCAGGTGTCTTCTTTGCTTATCGGCACCAATGCGTTTCAGGAGTGTGATGCAGTGGGCCTAACGCGACCCGCGACAAAGTGGAATCACCAGATCAGTAATGTTGAAGAGGTAGCCGCGACGGTCCGCAAAGCTTTTTTCTTGGCAAGCAGTGGGCGGCCAGGGCCGGTGGTCATCGATTTTCCCAAGGATATCCAGCAGCAGATGTCAGCCATGAAGACGGCTGACTTGGCTTTGCCTCTCGATACCGTGCCAGTTTCCCGTATTTCGCCTGCGCAGATCCGAGCTGCAGCCGACTTGATACGCGGGGCGCGGCGACCGGTTTTTTATGGTGGTGGCGGCCTGATCAATTCCGGTGACTCAGCCTGCACCGCTTTTACGCGTGTAGTGCAAACCACCAAAGCGCCCTGTACGCTGACGTTGATGGCGTTGGGCGCATTTCCAGCGAGCGATCCAGCTTTTGTGGGCATGTTGGGAATGCATGGCACGGTTGAGGCTAATTTGGCCATGCATGAGGCGGACCTGATCATCGCGGTAGGGGCGCGCTTTGACGACCGCATTACCGGCCGTCTTGCAGATTTCGCACCGCATGCCAAAAAAATTCACATTGATATTGACCCCTCGTCCATCAATAAAATCATCCCGGTCGATGTTTCTATCGTCGGGGATTGCGCGACTGTGCTGGCGTTGCTTGAGTCCGAACTGGCCACCGCCCCTTCAAAAAGCGATCTGGGTGACTGGTGGAAGTGCATTGGTGACTGGCGCCGGGCTGACTGTTTCGCGTTTGAAGACCACGCAACAGCAATCCGGCCGCAGAAGCTCCTGAGCACGCTCAACCGCCTGCTCCATGACTGCGGAAAAGACTACATCGTGGCCACCGATGTCGGGCAACACCAAATGTGGGCCGCGCAGTATCTGACCTTTGACAAGCCGCGCCGCTGGCTGACATCTGGAGGCGCAGGCACCATGGGTTACGGCCTGCCAGCGGCGCTGGGTGCGCAGGTCGCGCATCCCGGGAAAACTGTGGTGTGCGTGAGTGGCGATGCATCGGTGCTGATGAATATTCAGGAGCTGGCTACCGGGCGTCAGCACCGGCTACCAGTCAAGCTGATCATCTCAAACAACGGCTACATGGGCATGGTGCGCCAGTGGCAGCAACTTAACCATGGCGGTAGATATAGCCACAGCTATACCGATTCCTTGCCAGACTTTGTCGCGCTGGCGGCCGCATTTGGTTGGCACAGCGCACAGGTCAGCGATCCTGCGGATTTGGAGCAGGCTCTGAAGATCTGCCTGGCGCACGATGGCCCCTATCTGCTGGATGTAGCCGTGTGCGCACAGGAGAATTGCTTCCCCATGATTGCCAGCGGCGCTGGCCACCATGAAATCATGCTTGATGAAAAGCGGATGTACAAAAATTTGGCTGTGAACAGTTCGTGTCCGTGATCAACTTACCTCACGTTCACTTACCTATCTGTGGCGGGCTGCGCCTGCTCTCCCGCATTGGTGCTTGAGATTGTCACTGGTGAATTTGTACGCCAGACGAGAATTCATACTCGCCTTGGCATTGGCGTGAACCAGCTTAAATGGTTTCTCACAACGGCAAGTCTGACTTTTTCAGGGTGCGCAATACAAAGCTTGATTTGCTGTGCCGAACGCCCTTGATCTTGTAAAGCTTTTCGCGCAGCAAGCGCTCGTAGTCCTTGGTGTCCTTAACGGCAATCCGCAGCAGGTAGTCGTATTCTCCGGAGACCAGATAGGCCTCGACGACCTCCGGAATGCTGGCCAGTGTCTCGCCAAATTTTTCCAGCGTATTGTCTGAATGGCTGTCCAGTGTTACCTGCACCATAACGGTTTCGCCCAGGCCCAAGGCTTCTGCATTGAGTTTGACGGTGTAGCGCTCGATAACACCCGTCTCCTCCAGCTTCTTCATTCGCGTCCAGCAAGGTGTACTGCTCAGTCCCACGGCCTGACTGATCTCTTGCAGGCTGGCGCGACCATTGAGTTGTAGTTCTGCAAGTATTTTTCGGTCGATTTTGTCCATCTAGAAAGTTTATCTGCAAAGGGTCGGAATTGGCCAGTTGCATTCTGCGTAAGTCTGGCGGCCTGCCTGCAATCCCTGCACCAATTTAAATTCCAGAAGCCCAGGGTTTGCTGCGGTAACTGATTTCTGTGCTGGTTTTTCTGTCAAGTTGTGAATCGTCAGTCAACTGGCGACTCACAACGGCGAACGTCGCCGGCGGCGCGCTCCCGCGACGGTGCCGTCGTGTCGGTCATTATTGAATATGGTTTTGGCCGGGACGATTGCCAGTCCCTAAAATCCGACGCATCCTTCCAGCATCAGCTGATCTTTGCAAATCATATGCATCCATTCAATTCCAGCCAGTACACACGTGGCGCCTAGAAATGACTTGAAATTCAGTGTTGGCTTGGTGACACGATTGATGGCACGACGGCTTGACGATTGAATAGTCCTGCGCCACGAAATAGCCGAGAACCGCACGGCTGCGGCCTTGTCTCGCCCGGCGGTCAACAAAAAATCAACCGTCTTGCCTTCCTTGTCCACGGCCCCGTAGAGGTAGTGCCAGCGCCTTTGACCTTGAAATAAGTTTCTTCCTTGCGCCAGTTGCTGCCCACCGCGCGCTTGTGCTTGCGAAAGACTTATTCAAGCAGGGGCAAAGACCGGACCGTCCAACGGTTGATGGAGGAGTGATCGATACAAACGCCATGCGCCATCATCATCTCTTGCAGATCGCGGTAGCTCAACGGGTAGGCTGCATGCCAGCGGACACACACCAAAATCACGTTGACTGGAATGATCATTCCTTTAGCAGCGATCCCCGTGCTTTGTGCTGGTCGTAAAAGCCTCAGAACAAACGCAAGGGCTGAATTACCGCTAACGCGACACAGCCGTCTGAGAAAGCCTGTCCTGGATTTCAAAAATGACCATGCCTGCCAGCATGGCTATTGTGAAGATCAGCGGCTTGCTGCCACCCGTGGCGAGCGATGCCAACGCCGGACCGGGACAATAGCCCGCCAGGCCCCAACCAACACCGAACGTCAGCCCGCCGAGTATCAGCTTGCGGTCAATCTGACGCGCTTTTGGCAGCTGCACAGGCACACCGAGAAGCGAATACGAACGCGCCCGTGCAAAGTGGAACGCAACCAAACCAACACCAATCGCACCACCCATCACAAGCCCCAGGGACGGATCCCAGGCGCCAGCGAGGTCCAGAAACCCGGTGACCTTGGATGGATCGGTCATGCCCGAAACAATCAGGCCCAGACCAAAAACCAGGCCAGCAAACAAAGCCATCAATAATTGCATGATGATTTCCTCAGTTGATCAAATGACGAACGATGAACACGGTTGCGAAGCCGGCCGCCATGAAAGCCGCAGTGGCGACAGTGGAGCGCGGTGACAGTCGCGAAAGACCGCATACGCCATGTCCGCTGGTGCAGCCCGAACCGTAGCGGGTGCCGACCCCCACCAGCAGACCAGCTACGACGAGCTCGGCCGTGCTCGCATCGATCTGAACATCAGGCAGCGGCGTGGCCAGCTGGCACAGCAGGGGAGCGGCTATCAGACCGGCGACGAACGCCGCGCGCCAGCCGGTGTCACCGGCCTTGGGGCGTAACGCTCCACCAAGGATGCCGCTGATGCCAGCGATTCTGCCGTTGAATAGCAAAAACATCGCCGCCGCCGCGCCTATCAACACCCCCCCGGCCAGGGAGATCCACGGCGTGAAATGGGCCCAATCAATCATGGTGTTTCTCCTGCGCACGGCGCGCAAAAGCGCAGGTAAAGAACCTGCATCACGGCCAGGGCATCCTGGCTGGCGATGCCGTAGAAAATTTGTTTGCCCTCGCGACGGGTTGTCACCAAACCCTCTTTGCGCAACACCCCCAGTTGCTGCGACAAGGTGGGCTGCAGCACGCCAACCAATGCCTCCATCTCACTGACGCAATGCTCACCCTGCGTGAGCTGGCACAGCAGCAGCAACCGGTCAGGGTTGGCCAAGGCCTTCAGCAGCTGGCTGGCTTTGGTGGCGGCCAGTTGCATTGCTTGCATGTTCAGTCCTTTATTGGTATCCATCATGTGTAAGCTCCAGTAGTTACGATGCAATAATACAATATATTTATATATAATATTTTCCAAGGTGCGAGTTGTCGGAAATCCATGAAGGAAAACAGGAATGATTTTTCGTCAGTTGTTTGAGCCCTTGTCGAGTACCTACAGCTATTTGTTGGGCTGTGAAGAGACCGGCCAGGCCGCGTTGATTGACCCGGTAATCGTCTGCATGGAGCGTGATTTAGCCGAAATTCACCGACTCGGCTTAACGCTGGCCTAGTGCATTGATACGCACATCCATGCCGATCACATTACCGCGGCATTCGAGTTCAAAAACAAGGTAGGCAGCAAGATTGCTGTACCCGCCTTCGACCGTCTGCCCTGTGCCGATGTCGGCATCGAAGACGGCGTTTCGGTCAAGATTGGCAGCATTGAACTGCAACCATTGCACACGCCGGGTCATACAGCGGGTCATTTCGCCTACCTGTTGGGTGACAGGCTGCTTACCGGCGACGCGCTGCTGATTGAAGGCTGTGGCCGCACGGACTTCCAAGGTGGCGATACAGATGCCTTATATAAAAGCGTCACCGAAAAACTGTTTTCGTTGCCCGATGACACGCTGGTGTATCCGGCGCATGACTACAAGGGCCGGCGTGTTTCCAGCATCGCCCAGGAGAAAGAGCGCAATGTCCGGCTTGGCCAGCATCGCACGCTGGAGCAATTCAGGCACATGATGGCCAACCTGAAGCTGCCGTATCCGAAATTTATTGATTACGCCGTACCAGGCAATCTGCAGTGTGGAGTGTGCCCGGACCACTTGCCGGAAAACCTGGAGAAATACTGCAGGCAGATGACTGAAAGCCCCCAGGGCTAGTTGCCAACCATGAAGAGGTCCCCGCTATGCATGCGCATTTCAAAGTGGGTCTTGTAAATCCAGCCCGGTTGCATGCTGGTAGGCCCACAGCATAGACATGGTTTTTTTAGGCAAACCTGGAGCTCGGGCTTGTCAAATCGTCGATCTGCGTGGTGGTGCGGTCTGTAGCATCTGAATCGTTGGGACGCTCTCGGTGATGATGCGACGCATTGACTGACCTTGCTGGATCCAAATGTGCTTGGAGTCGTCATGGCAGGTGCAGCTTGTGAAGGTGCGGCTGATGAGCTTTTGTCCGTTGTCTGAATCAAGGACAACTGGGCTATGCCACCAGACGCTGATCCGCCTTTGCCGCTGGCAGCGCCAGCGGCCTTAAGCCTAACTATCCCGCTTTCTTAACGTAAGCGCTACACCAGCCATTGGCGGCCACCTGCTTGCCAGAAAACAGCGGACAGGGGCCACCTGTTTCTTTTGGCTTGCCGGCATAAAGCTGGCAATTGCTGCACTTTTGCTCTGCGGCGTGTTTGGGGTATTTTTTCAAGTCAACCTTGGTGGTGTCTGCGACGTAACCCAGGGCCGCTGCCTGGGCGTCTTTTTCATTGACCAGGGGCGCAGTTGTTTGTGCAATGGTGTGTGCTGCTGTCAGCACTGAACTGCCTGCAACGACCTGCAGTATAAAAAATCTGCGGTTGGTGTTTTTCATGGGAATACCTTAAATTTAATAAATAGACACTTTTGAATAATGCCATAAAAATACCACTTAGTCTATTTTGGTACTCTGTAGTTGCATCTGTGTATTTTTGGCATCGACAGGCAAGAACCCGGCACCTGAACCGGTGTCAAAGCGCTGGACATGCAGGCAGTCAGGTGCGTATCAAGATGCCATCGAGAAATGCAGAATGCTATTAAATATATAGCATTTAGCCCCCGATAAATATGCCTGAAAGCTCATTTTTATATAAAGTATCACTACTGTCCGGTAAATCTCCCCCAGAAGTAGTCTGGACCTAGACTGGTAGCGGGTTGCAAGAGGATTCGCGATTCCGGCGATTTTAAACGCGAGCTGAGCCCGTGTGCGTACCGTGACCCCATTTGTCGAGGTCTACGCCATGAACACTGGCCGCACGGTATTCGCACAATTGCTGGGTACCGTTCAGTCACTTTGAACACCTCGTTGACAAGTACCAAGCCAACCGCTGGACGCGGGACTTCACCGCGTGGAGTCATTTCATCTGCATGGCCTATGCGCAGTTCACCCGCAGAGGGGGTTTGCGCGACTTGATCGTGTGCTTGAACTCGCAAAGCACCAAGCTCTACCACGCGGGCCTTCGGCAACGCGTTTCACGCTCAACCTTGGCCGACGCCAACGAGCTGCGCGACTCGCATTTGTTTGAGGCGCTGGGCGCACGCCTGATTGAGATCGCTCTGGCTTTGTACAAAGACCACGGCATTGGCCTGGGCCTCAAAAAACCGCTGTACGCCATGGACTCCACCACCATCGACCTATGTTTGACGCTGTTTCCCTGGGCTGACTTCCGATCCACCAAAGCGGGCATCAAAGCCCATAGCGTGATCGACCTGCGGGGATCGATTCCGGTCATGCTCGCTATCACCACCGGCAAAGTCGGCGATGTGGGATTGCTCGATACATTGCAACTGCCCAAGGGCTCTATCGTGGTGCTGGACCGTGGTTATGTGGACTTTTCCAGGTTGTACAGACTGGTACAGCGGGAGTGCAATTTTGTGGTGCGCGCCAAAGGCAATTTGAGCTTCAATTGCATCGACGTGCGCACGCCAGACGTGAAGACTGGCGTTTACTCAGATCAGACCATCGTGCTAACCGGTGAGCGCTCCAGGAAGGGCTACCCGACTGCCTTGCGTCGGGTGCGCTTTTATGACGCTGTGAGTTGTCTGGAGCTGGTTTTTTTAACCAATCGCCTGGACTTGTCTGCCCTCACCATTGCCGCCATTTACAAGCAGCGTTGGCAGATTGAGCTGTTCTTCAAATGGCTCAAGCAGAACTTGAACATCCAGCACTTCTTTGGCAATTCTTTAAACGCAGTGAGGACGAAAATCTGGATTGCGGTATGCACTTATTTGATAGCGCTGATCGCCCACAAGCGATTGAACACAGAGCTATCGCTGCGCAATTTCCTGCATCTGGTGGAGGTCAATATGTTTGAGAAGATCTCTTTGGCGCACATGGTCGATAACGCACTCAAGGGTGAAAATGTCAAACCGATTCAATCTCAGGTGGAGCTGTTTTGAAACCTAGGCACAATTTACCGGACATTAGTGATAAATTATGGCCATCGTTATGGTGACCTTGTTTCCATTTTTTTGATCACTGTGCGGGTGTAGCCCGTCATGAACTCCAAAAAGGTGCTGGTCCGCTTGGGAATGAACTTGCGGCTGGGCAGCGCCGCATAGAGCGTGTTGGTGCCGGTAATCCATGGCGACAGCACCCGCTGCAGTTCACCGCTGTGCAGGTGGTTGGCCACCAGATCAATCGACTGGCTGCTGATGCCCGCACCGTCGACGCAGGCCCGTATCAGGGTGTCGGTGTGGTTAACCAGCATGGCCGGTTCAATGGTTACTTCCAGCTTGCGCCAGTCTTCTTCGGGGTTGATCAGGCGCCAGATGCGGTGCCGATTGGCTGACAGCTTCATTCGCAGACAGCGGTGCTGCGCGAGGTCTTCAGGCCGCTGTGGGGTGCCATTTTTCTGAAGGTAGTCAGGCGAAGCGCACAACACGCCGTCGGACGATGCAATGGGCCGGGCAATGATGTTGGCGTCAAAGGTGTCGCTCGCACCCAGCAGCGTCAGATCGTAGTCTTCAATGGGCGGTACCTGGGTTGATTCCACATGAATGTCCAGGATCACCTTCGGGTAGAGCCGTCCAAACTCGGCCACCAGCGGCCCCAGAACGTGTACACCAAAAATCGGCGGCGTGAGGATGCGGATCACCCCCGACATTTCCTGGGCGTGCGCCTGTGCAGTTGCGTGGGCTTCGTCAATATCGTTCAAGATGTGGCGGACCCGGGCCAGATACGCCTCACCCGCATCGGTCAGCGCCAGGCGCCGGGTAGTGCGCTGCAGCAGGCGCACGCCGAGATGCTCTTCGAGGTCGCCAACCAGCCGCGTGACGACGGCGGCAGACATGTCAAATTTTCGTGCGGCTGCGACAAAACTGCCGTCGTCGACCACTTGTTGAAACACGCGCATGGATTGCAGGCGGTCCATGATTTACCTCTTATTGTGACCCTATTGTTGCTATTTTGACAGTAATGTATTGTTTTAAGTGCTGTTTTTAATTTTATTCGAATGGAATAAAGTTCAGTCATCGATGAGCCGAAAGCCAATCAGACGACTCACCGAGGCTGGACAGACGGGGCTGAATGCATACAAAAGCAACCCGCCATGCCCGGAAATGTCACCTTAACTTCAAGAGGATCTTCATCATGAAATCGAAATTTATCTCCGCCGCTGTGTTGTCTGTTGCCGCTTTGACCTCCATGGGTGCTTCGGCCGAAATGTACAACAGCTGGATGTTTGACCAGATGGCCGCTCCTGCCGCCAAAACCCGCGCCGAAGTCAAGGCCGAAGTGCTGCAGGAACAGCGCGGCGCGGTGTCTGGCTCTGCCTTCAATGGTGCCACAGCCCAGCGAAAAATTAGCGCGCCTGTTGCCGAGAAAACCGGCGCTGCGCCCCAGGCTGCAGTCGAACTGGTTAAAATCAGCTAGCAATAAATCCGGGCTGTAAGCCGCACCGGCGGTCGCCACCATGGCTATCGCTGAGGCTGCGGCTGACCCGCCAGATACAGCGCCGCGCAGACCTGAACCGCCAAATGTCAAGGTTTTCGGGATGTTGCTTTTTTGCCAGCCTTGCGCGCTTCGTAACGCTTCATCAGCGGCGTTACCGAAATGCCATGCGCAATGACTGACGCCACCACCACCGCCAGCGTGATCGACAGCAGTTGCTGCGCCAACACTGGCTTGATGCCGTGGCTGATGGCATACAGCAGGTAATACAGCGACCCGATGCCGCGAATGCCAAACCAGCCCATCAGCCGGCGCTGCGCGCCCGTCACAGGCGTTCCCAGCAAGGCCGCACCCACCGCCAGCGGGCGGATTACCAGAAAAAGCACCGGTACAAACCACAACACCTCGCTGCGGAATTTCACGGTGGCCAGCAGTACCCCCACGGCCAGCACAATGCCGACTTCGGCAAAACTCTCCAGCTGGCTGTTAAAGCGCTGCACTGCACGCATCATGTGTGCGGGCTCTGCAACCGGCGACACGTCGGGCTTGGCCAGGTTGATGCTGGTGGGGGACGATGTTTGCTGCGCGGAGGGTTCATCGACCCGCCGCAGGGCCAGCCCGGCGGCAAATACCGCCAGAAAACCATAGGTCATGCTGGCCAGTGCCAGGCCATAAGTCAGCGCAATCAGCCCCAGGGCAATGAACTCGTCAGAGCCAAGGGCCTCCCGGTGGCGCACGCGCAGGTACAAAATGGCGCGCCCCACCAGTGCGCCCAGCAAATAGCCAAGTACCAGACCACCCGCCACGGCCCACAGCACATCGAGCGTCCACCAGCGCCACCCGTAGTCGCCCAGGCCATGCAGGCCCAGCAGCCCCAGCCCCAGCAGTACCAGCGGAAAAGCCGTGCCGTCGTTCAGCCCGCCTTCACCTGTCAGACCGAAGCGCAGGCGGTCGCGGTCACCGGGGTTGGTCACTTGCACCTCAGATGCAAGAACCGGGTCGGTGGGCGCCAAAATCGCTCCCAGCAGCACCGACGCGCCCAAAGACAGTTCAAACACCCACACGCCGAGGGCTGAGATGGCCGCCACTGTCACCAGCATGGACACTGTGGCCAGTTGCACCGGGATACGCCAGCGCCGGTCTTTAAGCGGCAGCTCCAGCTTCATGCCGGCGGTGAACAGCGAGATCAGCACCGCGATTTCGGTAAGCCGCTCCAGTAGCGCCACGTTTTTGAGCGCATCGAGCTTGACCAGCCCCCAGCCCCACGGGCCAACCGCCATGCCAACGCCGAGGTAGAGCATGGCTGCGCTGAGCGGCAGGCGGCCAATGAAGGAGCCGCCCAGCGTCATGACAATCAGCAGCACACCGACAACAATGCATCCCAGCGTGAATGCATCCAGCGCGCTCATGATGCACTGTCAGCTTGCAGGTGGAAGCGGTAACGCTGTAGACCCATCATGGTTGTCGTTCTGGGTAGTATTTACGGGGACTAAATGATATTTATTTGATAGCGTTTCCGGCTGCTTGGACATCGGTCAAATAAATTTCGGCAGGAGCAGCGCTGCTTGGTGCAGAAATAAATACTCTTCCTCAGACACGGGCTGCGCGCAAAAATCGTAGTGGCAAAAAGTGCCGAACAGCTCACCCGGGCCTCGCGTCAAAGGCAATCCAACGTAGCCGACGACCGGGCCTCTGTAGGAGCTGGAGATTACGCGCACATCATTTTTAGCGTTGGTGACCAGAAACGGACCGTGGTTGATTACAAACTGGCAAAAGCCGTCGGCAAGGGGCGCATCGGGCGGTCTGGAACTCGCTTTGTCGTCAAGTTTATCCACGAGGTCCACCACTCGCAACACGCTGTGGTCCAACCTGTAAACCGCAGTCCAGCGGTGCACCACGCGCGCATTCAAAAAAACAAGACCTGCATGCAACCCGCTTTCGACGAGCACAGTCTCAAGTTCTTTAAATGGATTTGAAATCATGTGTGATGTTACCAGCGTCTACCTGCAGTGAGCGGGTGCAGGGTTTTTGCTTACGCACGGCAACCGCAGTTGCTGACAAACACGCTGACACAAGTGTTGGACCGTAAATGCATTTAATTTTTACGGGGACGTTATGACTTCCACTCCTGTTAACACCAGTACGCCCGGCGACGAAACCCATGCCCTACAGCCTGCGCAGGGCAGGCGAACACGGCCTGGCTAACGCACTGATGCCTGAGCGCGGAGACACGGTCACGCCCGATTCCCGTCTGGTCAACGGCAGCACCCTTACCGAGGAAAACGGCAGTGAAAAAACCGGCAGTAGCGCACCGGATGGCCTCAACGCAACCATCGAGACGCTTGACAGGGTGCGGGTAGATGCAGCAGGGCGGGTCCTCACAACCAACCAGGGTGTGGCGATTGCCGATAACCAGAACTCGCTCAAGGCCGGGCAGCGCGGCCCTGCGCTGCTTGAAGACTTCATCCTGCGCGAAAAAATTACCCACTTTGACCACGAACGGATTCCAGGGCGCATCGTGCATGCGCGAGGCTCGGCTACACATGGTTTTTTTAGTGTTGTGCGCCTTTGGTTGACTACACCAAAGCCGCGCCGTTTAAAGAGGCTGGCGAGATAACGCCCGTATTTGTGCGTTTTTCAACCGTGGCCGGTGAGCGCGGCTCGAAGGATACGGCACGCGACGTGCGCGGCTTTGCAGTGAAGTTTTACACCGATGAAGGCAATTGGGACCTGGTCGGCAACAACATGCCGGTGTTCTTTATTCAAGATGCCATCAAGTTTCCCGATCTCGTGCATGCCGTCAAGCCAGAGCCGCACAACCAGATGCCGCAGGCGGCCAGCGCGCACGATACCTTTTGGGATTTTGTATCCCATATGCCGGAATCCACACGCATGTTGGTGTGGGTTATGTCTGATCGCGGCATACCGCGCAGCTACAGCATGATGGAAGGCTTTGGGGTGCATACCTTTCGCTTGGTGAACAAGGCGAGCAAGTCGGTTTTTTGCAAATTTCACTGGAACCCCAAAGCCGGAACGCACTCGCTGGTCTGGGACGAAGCGGTAAAGATTTCCGGCGCATACCCCGATTTTCACCGCTGTGATTTATGGGACCGCATTGAAGCCGGTGTGTACCCAGAGTGGGAGCTGGGTCTGCAAATTTTTACTGAAGAGCAAGCTGACCAATTCAGCTTTGATGTGCTCGACGCCACTAAACTAATTCCACAGGAGCTGTTGCCGATCACGCCGGTGGGGCGCATGGTTCTGAATCGTAACCCTGACAACTTTTTTGCTGAAACAGAGCAGGTGGCTTTTTGCATGGCGCATGTGGTTCCTGGCATTGACTTTTCAAATGATCCCTTGCTCGCGGGGCGTATTCACTCATATGTGGACACCCAGATATCCAGGCTGGGCGGCCCCAATTTTCATGAACTCCCGATCAACGTACCGGTGGCCCAAGTGCACAACAATCAGCGCGATGGCATGCATCGCCAGGCCATCCACCGGGGGCGGGTGTCGTATGAGCCGAACTCGCTGGCGGGAGGGTATCAGCTTGACGCCGCAAGCCATGCCGCGCGCGCTCGCAAAACCATCCAAACCTGAAGTTACCCGCTCTGCTGCACTGTCCCTGATCGCTCGTCCCGGAGATGGATCGGTCGCGGGGCGCAAGATCGCATTGCTGATCGCGCCCGGTGTTGTCGCCGACAGCCTGACGAAGCTGCATGTCGCATTGCTGGCACAGGGCGCTGTTCCGCGCTGGGTAGCACCGCGTCTGGGTGCCATTGCAACGGCCGAAGGGGGTGACTTGCAAGCCGATGCCTCACTGGAAAACGAGCCTGGCTTTTTGTTCGATGCACTGGTTCTGCCAGATGGCGCCGAGGCCGTGCAGGCCTTGGCCTGTGACGCGCACACCATCGATTTAGTCAGGGATCAGTACCGTCATTGCAAAAGCATTTTGGCTGTAGGTGCGTCTAAAGCACTGTTGGGGCAAGCGGGCGTGCCAGAGCAACTGCCGGGCGGTGCCTCCGATCCTGGACTGGTGATCACCGCTGCGGCGGAGGGAGCAGACGTGGATTCGGCCATCAACTCGTTCCTGAAGGCCATTCCCGGCATTGGTACCCTGAGCGGGATACTGATCCGCCATCGGTTTGACGACCCTGTCCGCATGGGTATGATGCATTTGGGTGGGCTGTGGGTTTTTGAAAGAAACCCGGCCCGTTTCTATGCGCGTCCGAAATGGTTGCCGATGCATCGTCGAAAACAAAAAATGGTCGGGATGGTGGGACTAATGGCGCTGCTTGCAGCCGCATCGGCCCAAGAAAGGGCCCAATGGTTCACCATTGAGGGTGATGCCCGGCACCCGGTCGCCGATGTTATCGAAGTTGACATCCGTTCCCTCTCGCATGACGGAGACCACCGTTCGATGGCTCTCCGGGTCAGTCGCGCAACCCGCCGGTCAAGTTGGGAGGCCGTACCCTATCGCTCGTACACCGCAGTCGTGGTTTTTAACTGCGCCGAAAAAACCGCACGCTACAAATCGCTGGCGTTCTACATGCTTCCTTTGTGGGAGGGACGTGTGCACAAAACATCGAGCTACACAGCCGATGAGGTTCGGCCCATGCGTTTTATTGATTTACAACCTAACCCTACCGCACGCATCGTCAATGCCGCGTGCCGCACACCGCTGGACAACGAGGATTCGAACAGCGTCAGGAAACTATGAAGTCAGGCGCAGCTGTGCGCCAGATGCCGCAGGCGTTGCCTGGAAGCCAAGGCACGGCTACCCTGTTCGGCAGGAGGCACTGCGATCAGCATGACAAAAATGGGTAACCCTGACGCTGCAAAGCTACTGCAAGCAGTGGCTGTGGCTGTGGCTGCGGAGAAAGAAGCCATCGCTTCCAGTCTGGTCTGGTACAAAGCGCTGACCGCCAAAGTAACGGCCTACCAGTCGGGCGAAGGCCCTGAGCCGACGGAGGCTGGATTTTTACAGTGGCGCAACGATGTGAAGCTGGCCATCAGGTTGAAAAAGCTGCAATCGGGCCTGCTGGATTCTTGAACTTCACGTCTGATGAGCCGAGCTGTCGGGGCGGGCGTCGGCTCTTGCAGATTGTGGAAACTCAATCGCGACCATGGTGCCAGCGCCCGGTGAACTCGTCACCATCATGGAGCCCCCCATGGATTCGGCTCGAAACTGCATGCCAGACAGTCCGTGGTGACCCGCACGCGAGTAGTTGGTGTCGAAGCCTGTGCCGTCGTCACACACGGTTACGACGGCTTTGCCGTTGGCCTCCGCCAGTACAACATCAACCTGTCCGGCGTTGGCATATTTTCCTATGTTGGTCAGTGCTTCCTGCACAAATCTGTACACCGCCAGATTTGCCTCGGGTGACAAACCGAATTCAACCACCGACAGTTGCACTGGAATGCCCAAGCAGCCAGCCATTTCACGACAAAGATTTTGCAGGGCAATGGTCAGTCCCAGGTCTGCCAGTGCAGACGGTCTCAAGTCCTCAATGATCCGACGCTTGAGTGCAATACCCAGGTTCAGGTTGTCGTTGATGCGTCCCAGCCGAACCAGCATTTCGGCCGGGTCAGCGACCTTTATCTTGGCTCTGGCGATTTCCAGTTTGCACACAGTGAGCAGACCGCCCAGTTCGTCGTGGAGCTCGCGGGCCAAGTGGGAGCGTTCGCTTTCGCTGACGGTTTGCAAGTGCTGGGCAAGCTCTGTCAACCGTGCCGTACGGCGGTGTACCTCGTCTTCGAGCCGCTCGCGGTCCTTTGTCAGCCCAGCTTCGTGCAGCGCATTTTCACGGTCCTGGCGCTGGAGCTGCCGCAAAAATAAAAACAGACTTAATAAAGTTACCAACGTCAATGAGCTGACGGCAATACGGCCCAACAGCAACGCGTCATATATTGACGTACGCGCCAGCTGTTGCAGCTTTGCGGCATCTGCAAGCTGCGCCGTGAGCTCCCTGTGCAGCGCCATGACATCGGTTTGCGTCTGCTGGTTTTGAGCCACCTCGTCAACCGCCAGTTGCTGGCCTTTGGCTGCCAGCGCCATTACCTTGTCGATTTGGCTAAAAGCCCGCTGCGTCAGGGCGGTGATGCGCTGGGCGCTTTCCGCACCACTGCTGTCCAGGGCTCCAAAGTACGCGGTCACGGCACCCAGTGCGGCGGGCATGGCTGCTTTGATCTCGGTTTGCCGCGTCCGATAGACAGGCTGACCGGTGGCTATAAATCCAAGCTGTGCGTTTTCTGCTTCAGTCACTAATTGGAGCAGGCGCAGAGATTGAATTCGCGCATCTGTCAGATCAATGCCGCCTTTAAGTGTGAAGGTGGTGTCGAGGTAGGTCTTCTCACTTACAAAAAGCAATACTGCAGCTATTGCCACCAAAATCGGGAAGGCAAAGCGCTGGCGCGCCCAGCGTTCAACCATCTGGCGTATGGGGCTATTTTTTGAAAGCATAAGCGCGCACGGTCCTTTTTATCCAACCAAAACTGGTTTTGGGGCGTAATGGGCAGGGACTAGACGGTAAGAAAGTAATAGGGTCTGAAACAAAATCGACAAGATTACCAGTCAATTGGGCGCAGCGGTGTTTGGCGCAGGCAACAGCAGCGCCGATGTCTCGATCTGGCTGGTTGCCGGTGCCGCCGGGCGCGCGACACGGTTGGGGCCCCGGTGCATGCCGGGCACTACCTTTTGCGTCATATGCCAGACCGTGCGAGGCATCGTGGTGACGTAATGACGCTTACGATTTAATATGGTGCGACGCCGCTGGCCGTGCTGCAGCACGGCCAGGTCAGGTAGCAACAGATCGCATTGATATAGAAATAGAAATAAGCGATTGACGGGGCCGTCAAGGCAATCGGGTCAGTGTGAACGGTACGTCGGGTGCGTTGTCTGGAGCACTGCGGCTGGTGTCTCTCCAGGTGCCTCTGAAGACTTTTCCGCAAGAGTCCTTGACGATTTCGCCGTTCCAGGTGCCAGTGATGCTCAGGTTGTCTGAGGACTCATCAAGCAGCAGCACACCGTCTTCAAGATCGCCCGCCAGAAAGGCCTTGGCGGCGTGGCTTGCTGTGGTGGCCGAACCGTTGGCAGCCCCCAGATCGCGGTTGACCATACCCGCCAGACTGTCTGAAAACTCCGCATGCTGCTCCAACTGCATTGTGGCGTTAGCGGGCAGGCCGCCCGGTGGTTTTAAGAAGGCCACGGTCCACGAGCCATACAGTTGGGCCGCCTTCATGGTCAGGGCTGTCGGACAGTCGGCAGTTGCTGGCGTCTGATCTGGCGACTTGTTCGCATTGATTTGGGCTGTAGCGTCCATATTTACGAGCCATGCAGCTATAGAAAAAAGAGCAAGCTGGGAAAATTTCGAGAACATGGGTCAGTCCAGGGTTAATCCAGGGTAAATCGGGCAGCCAGCCTGGCTGTTGAAGAATCAAGAAGCAGCCGCGTCTGCCGCCGCTGCTGCCGCAATCGAATCCGCTGATTTTTTGGCAAATTCCGCGCGCAGTGCTTTGAGCTTTTCGCGCGGATCTTCTTTGATGGTGGCTTTTTCGAGTGCCATTTCAGCAATGAATCGGCTGGGTATGCCCGCAATGGTGTCGCGGTTTTTTTTGCGGCGCCTTAACCAGTTCACTGCCAGGGTGCGCTGGGCGCGCGTGATGCCAACGTACATCAGGCGGCGCTCCTCTTGCAGCCGCAGCGCGAGGTTGTCGGTCTTTGCTGCGTCCAGGCCGTCGTCATCTTCGAGCTTGAAGGGCAGCAAGCCCTCGTTCACACCGGCCAGCACCACATGCGGCCACTCCAGCCCCTTGGCCGCGTGCAGGGTTGAAAGCGTCACCACATTCTGGTCGCCTTCGCTCGCTTGAATGGTTGAAAGCAGGGCAATCGTCTGTACCACTTCAAGCATGGTTTTGGTCGCAGCTTCCGTCACCGCGCCCGAGCTGTCGTCAATTTGCCCACCACAACGCTTGGACATCCAGTCGACAAAATCCAGCACGTTGGTCCAGCGGGCAGCAGCTACTTTTTCGCTGTCTTCACCGTCGTACAGATGCTTTTCGTAGTCGATTTCTTTGAGCCAGTCGAGCAAAAATACTTTGGCCGCCTCTGCGCCCACGGTACGTTTGGCGCGGTATTCGAGGTCGTTCAGATAGCGGCCAAACTCGTGCAATGAGCCAACGGCTTTGTTGGGCAATACTGATACCAGTGAGTTGCTGAACAATGCCTCAAACAGACTCAGCTTGTATTGGCTGGCAAAGCTGCCCAGTGTGCCCAGCGTGGTGTGGCCAATGCCGCGCTTGGGCGTGGTCACCGAGCGCATGAACGCCGGGTCATCGTTGTTGTTGCTCAGCAGCCGAATCCAGCAGCAGAGGTCCTTGATCTCGGCCCGGTCAAAAAAGCTCTGTCCTCCCGATACCTTGTACGGAATATTCGCCTTGCGAAAGGCTTTTTCAAACGGCTTGGCCATGTGGTTGGCGCGGTACAGCACGCAAAAATCTTTCCACTCGCGGTACTGGCCGCCCGCCGCTTGCAGCGTGCCCTCAGCGCGCAGGCTCTGGATGCGTGCCACCACGCGATCAGCCTCGTGTTCTTCGCTGTCGCAGTCCACCACGCGCACTGGTTCTCCTTCGCCAAGTTCACTGAACAGGGTTTTCGGGAAAAGCTTGGGGTTGGGCCCAATCACGTTGTTGGCGGCGCGCAAGATGGCGCTGGTGGAGCGGTAGTTTTGCTCCAGCGTCACGACCTTGAGGTGCGGGTAGTCTTGCGGCAGGCGTTTGAGGTTATCCAGAGTGGCGCCGCGCCAGCCGTAAATCGACTGGTCATCGTCACCCACTGCCGTAAATCTGCCGCGTTCACCGACCAGCAGCTTCAGCACCTCGTACTGGGTAGCGTTGGTGTCCTGGTATTCATCAACCAGCACATGGCCAAGTGAGGCCTGCCACTTGGCGCGCACCGACTCGTGTTCTTGCAGTAATTTAAGCGGCAGGCCAATTAGGTCGTCAAAGTCAACGCTCTGGTAGGCCGTCAAGCGTTCCTCGTAGTGGCCCATGACGCGGGCAATCAGCTGCTCTTCATCGCCATTGGCCTGCGCGGCGGCTTGCACCGCATTCAGGCCCTTGTTCTTCCAGGCGCTGATGGTCCATTGCCACTGGCGCGCTGTGGCGGCATCGGTGCTGCCGCCTGCGTCCTTGATGATGCTGGTCACATCGTCACTGTCCAGGATCGAAAACTGCGGCTTCAGGCCCAGCGCCGCGCCGTCTTGCCGCAACATGCGCACACCGAGCGCATGAAAGGTGCAAATCAGCACCCCCTTGGCCTGTTTGCCAATCAGCGTTTTGGCCCGCTCGCGCATCTCGGCTGCGGCCTTGTTGGTAAAGGTGATGGCCGCAATCTGCTCGGCTTTCAGCCCGGATTGGATCAGGCGACCAATCTTGTGCGTGATCACCCGCGTTTTGCCCGAACCCGCCCCGGCCAGCACCAGGCAAGGGCCCTGCAGGTAGTTGACCGCCTCTTGCTGGGCGCGGTTGAGGCCCGCATCGAGGGACGCAGCAGGTGACACAGAAGAAGGGAGCGACATGCAGACGGAAAGCTGGATTAGCAGGTGGAGGAGTCGTAAGATAAATGGGAAAGTAGCGGGCATCATAGCCAGTCAGCCGGGCGCCAACTTTGCCGATGACAATAGGTTTTGTGCTAAGCATCCTCATCATCACCTTCCCTTTCTTCGCCCTGGTGCTGTGCGGCTACGTCGCCGCGCGCCGGGGGCTGTTGCCACAAGCCGCCATACCGGGGCTCAACAGCTTTGTGCTGTATTTCGCGCTGCCCTGCCTGCTGTACCGCTTTGGCGCCAGCACGCCGATCGCGGCGCTGTTGGATGGCAGCCTGGTGGCGGTTTACCTGGTGTGCGCTTTAAGCATGGTGGGGCTGACAATTGCCATCACACGCAAAGGCCGCATCAACTGGAATGACGCGTCATTCGGGGCACTGGTGGCGGCGTTTCCCAACACCGGGTTTATGGGCGTCCCGCTGCTGGTGGCGCTGTTGGGCGCCAAGGCGGCAGGCCCCGCCATCGTAACAATTGTGGTCGACTTGCTGGTGACCAGTTCGCTGTGCATTGCGCTGTCGCGGCTGGATTCAGCCGATAGCCACGGCGTTAAAGTTGCGGCCCAAAAAGCGCTTCAGGGCGTGGCGCTCAACCCCCTGCCGTGGGCTATTTTGTTGGGTGCGCTGACGTCAGGCCTGCAGCTTAGCTTGCCTGTGCCCGTGATGCAGACGGTCGGGCTGCTGGCCGATGCCGCCTCGCCGGTTGCACTCTTCACGATTGGTGCGGTTCTGGCGCGCTCCCAAATGAATAGCGCTATACCTACGCCTTTTATGGGCTATGCGCCGGTTGCGCTTATAAAACTGGTGCTTCATCCGGTGTTGGTGGGGCTGGTGGGTCTGGCCGCCATCGCACTGGGGTTGCCGCTGGACCGGTTTGCCTTAACCGTGGTGGTGTTGGTGGCAGCGCTGCCGAGCGCCAGCAACGCGGCGCTGCTGGCCGAGCGTTTTGGTGCTGACAGCGGGCGCATTACGCGGATTATTTTGCTCTCAACGGTGTTGGCGTTTTTTACGTTTTCGGGCGCGGTCGCATTGCTGATTTAAACGAGGTGGCTGTTATCTGCGAGCAGTCTTTCAACCCAGGCCTCAAATCGCCAACGGGTCCACATCAATCGCCCAGCGAATCAGGCTCTTGAAGTCGCTTTGCTTGCGTGTCTCAAACAGCACCGGTTGCCAGGCTGCAAGAAAGCGTTGCAGTGCGGCGCGTGACGGGCTTTCCATCAGCATCTGGGCGCGTTCGATGTTGGCCACGCGCTGAATCGTCATGGGCACAGCGGGGTAGGCGGTGACTTGGGCGTGGCCTTCGAGCTGCGCGGCCAGGGCAGCGGTGGATGCGGCGTTTAAAAAGCCCTGGGCGACCTCCTGTGTTTTGGCTTCAGCGCGCACCAGCGCTGAAAATCCAAAAGGCGACATGGCGGCGGCGTGTCGCTCTTCAAGCTGCTGGGCGGCAAACTTTGGGTAGTCATGTGTTTTAAGCGCTGCAAACAACGGGTGTTGCGGGTGAAAGGTCTGCACCCACATTTCGCTGGCCTGGCTGTGCCTGGCATCGCGGCCCGCGCGACCAGCCGCCTGCATGAGCAGGCTGAACAGGCGCTCGGGCGCACGAAAGTCGCTTGAAAACAGCGCGCCGTCGGGGTTGATGGCAGCCACCAGCGTGATGTGCCTGAAGTCGTGGCCTTTGGCGATCATCTGGGTGCCAACCAGCACATCGACCTCGCGCGCGTGCACGCTGGCCAGCTGTGATTCAAGTGCGCCTTTCAGCCGTGTGGTGTCGGCGTCTATGCGGGCAATGCGTACCGGGCTGCCATCTGGCCGCACGGTGCCTGCCAGCAGTTCGGCCAAATGCTCTTCAAGCCGCTCCGTTCCCCGCCCCACCGGCGCGATGTCGATGTTGCCGCAGCTCGGGCAGGCACGTGGCACCCGTTCGGTGAAGCCGCAGTGGTGGCAGCGCAGGGTGCGGTCGATTTTGTGAAACACGCGGTAGGCGCTGCAGTGCGGACACTCGCTCTTCCAGCCGCAGTCGTGGCAGGCCAGCACCGGCGCGTAACCCCGGCGATTGAGAAAGACCAGCGATTGCTCGCCGCGTGCTATGCGTTGGGTGATGGCCTCCAGCAGGGGTGGGGCAATCACGCAATGCCTGGGCTGGTGGGTCATATCGACACCGCGCACCACTGGCAGACCGCCGGAGTCAGGGCCGGCGCCAATCCGTTCATCCATCGTCAGGCGTTGGTAGCGGCCTGTGATGGTGGCTTGCCAGCTTTCAAGAGATGGGGTGGCCGAACCCAGCAGTACGCGGCAGGGCGCTGTAGCGTCTGACTCCAGCCGGCCACGGTACACCGCCAGGTCGCGCGCCGAGTAGCGCGCGCCCTCCTGCTGTTTGTAGCTTGGATCGTGTTCTTCATCCACCACGATCAGCCGCAGGCGCGGCATGGATGCCAACACCGCCATGCGTGTGCCCAGCACCAACCGGGCTTTACCCGAATGGGCGGCGAGCCAGCTTTTAAGTCGCTGGGCAGGGCTCAAGCCACTGTGCAATGACACCACACGTTCTTTGCCAAGGTGTGCAAAGCGCGCCTCAAACCGGGCCTGAAGTTGCGGCGTGAGGTTGATCTCGGGCACCATGACCAGTACCTGCGCATCACGGTCTTGTGCCAGCACTTGGGCTGCGACACGCAGGTAGACCTCGGTTTTGCCGCTGCCGGTGGCCCCAAACAGCAGTGCGGGTCGTTGCTTTTCGAGGCTTTCAGCATCAAACTCGGCTAGGGCGCATATTTGACCGGTGCTAAGCGCTATCAAATTAGTAGTGCCGACATCGCAACTGGTGTCTTCCGTAGGCCGCTTCAGGCGACGCGCCAGCTGCACACCCGTCAGCTCTCGCAGCTGGGGCGGCAGCGCAGCCAGCGCCACTTCGCCGAGTGAACGCTGGTAATAACTGGCCGTGAAGCTCACCAGCGCCCGCCAGCTGACGGGCAGCGGGGCCAGGCCCTCAAGCGCACCAGCGATGTTGCGAGTCTGCGCCTCCGGCAGCCCGCCGCTGTCCGGCAAGACCTCCCAGACCACACCCAGCACTTCTCGTTTGTTCAAGGGCACCCGCACCAGTGTGCCCGGGACAAGGGGTAATTCACTTCGATAAGTCAAGGGGCCGGCCACCGCACTGTAGGCGGGCGTGGCCACCACGACATTGAGCCAGCAGGTCATGAAATGTATGCAGGGGCTGTCGGATCTTCACCAACACATGCAGAAATAGCGCTAAGTGCTTGATTTAATGACGCTTTAAAGATTCCCATATTTTCTGTGGATAACTTTGTTGATAGCTTTGCCCAGATCACCCGCAAGCCTTGATTTACAAGGCTTTCATTAAAATGCCCAGAAAAAAAGCAGTTTAAAGAAGCTATATGAATCAACAACTTAGAGACGCTATGGCTTTGATAGCGTGCGCTGCACCACATACACTTTATTGCCGCACCGCAGCACAGATTTTGTGCATAAGTCTTGATGTCAAATCTATTTTTTATGTTAGTCATGGCTTGAATGCATGCCTTGCATCGTCCTGACGAGTGCGATGCCGTCGCGCCAAATCAGACGTTCTTAGTTTCAGTGCGCATTTTGCGAGAGTGAGCGTGCACTGCGCGTACTAGCACTTCAACACTCTCTGGGGGCGTGTGCTGGCTGATGCCGTGGCCTAGGTTGAAAATATGCGTGGGACCGGTATGGCCCCTGTTCATGTGTGGTGTACCAAAGCTGTCCAGCACCTTGATGGCTTCAGACTCAATCTGGGTTGCGTTGGCAAACAGTACATTGGGGTCCAGGTTGCCTTGTAGCGCTTTGGCATGGCCTCCGGATGTTCCTTCCGACCCGACAAGGGCCCGGGCCTTGCCCAGGTTCACGGTCCAGTCGAGCCCCAGCACCTCGCAGTCGAGTTGGCCCATGGCTTCCAGCCACAAACCGCCACCTTTTGTAAATACCAGGCGCGGAATGACCACGCCCTCATGCGCCCGCTTGAGCTGCGCCAGCACGCGCCGGGTGTAGGCCAGGCTGAACTCATGAAAAGCCGCATCAGCCAGCACACCGCCCCAACTGTCAAAAATCATTACCGCCTGTGCGCCGGCTTCGATTTGGGCGTTCAGGTAAGCAGCGACCGAGTCGGCGTTGATGGCCAGTATTCTGTGCATCAGATCAGGGCGCTGGTAGAGCATGGTTTTGACCAGGCGATAGTCGTCAGAGCCGGCCCCTTCGACCATGTAGCAGGCCAAAGTCCAGGGGCTGCCGGAAAAGCCGATCAGTGGCACCCGGCCATTGAGAGCTTTGCGGATGGACGTGACCGCATCAAACACATAGCGCAGCTTGGCCATGTCGGGCACGGCAAGCTTGGCAACCGCGGCTTCGTCGCGGACGGTATGCGCAAATTTGGGGCCTTCGCCCAGGGCAAAGCTCAGGCCCAAGCCCATGGCGTCGGGTACCGTCAAAATGTCGCTGAACAAAATGGCAGCATCCAGCGGGTAACGCTCCAGTGGCTGAAGCGTCACTTCAGTAGCGTAGTCGGTGTTTGTCGCCAGGCCCATAAAGCTGCCCGCCTGGGCGCGTGAGGCGCGGTACTCGGGCAAATAGCGGCCAGCCTGGCGCATTAGCCAGACGGGGGTGTAGTCGGTGGCCTGCCGCATGCAGGCGCGCAGGAAGGTGTCGTTTTGAAGTGGTGCAAACATCACCCGATTGTCTCAAACCTCGGAAGGTGAGGTGGCGCGGGCCAGGGGATGTGTCAAAAGTAGACGGTCAAGCGCGTTGAGCGTGTCATACGATTCTGCAAAATCAGCAAACAGCACCTCGTTTGCCGGTGCTGCAGCCTGACCTCGCCAGTCGGCACGAAACTGGTCAAAAATCTCGCCAAAGCTTCTTTTCCCGTCTATCAACCGCAGGATTTGCGGCCCGTATCGGCCTGGGTTGACCGTGACTGTGACGCCTGAGTGCTGGTGTTTGAGTGCAAAGGGCTGGCCCCGACTGCTGGCAAATACTTGCGCAGCCATCTCGCCTGTCAGGGGCTCATGAAAGAAAAATGGTATGTACTGCGCATTGCCATATGGCGCGGTGCAGCGGCTGCTGTGGGTGGCGTACAGCGAATGGGTGATGATGGTGCCTGACATCAGCTCGGCTATTTCATATTGCTGTCTGCGTGGCTGATGGCGCAGCGAGCTCGCCATGGCTGGTGGTTTGCTGCCAAGCACCATGTGCGGCAAATATGATGATCGGCCGCGCTGCACATCGGTAAATTCCAGATGCATGCCGTTGTCTTCCTGTAACCACTTAAACAGCTCTCCCACTGAATATGAACGATCTTGCGAGTGCAGCAACAAATCGTACACACCAGCATCCCCGATGTGATGGTCGTGGTGCAGGTCTTCACCGCGCTTGAACCAGTTGCTGGCTGGCAGGCTGGCCAGCAGGTCCCGGGTATTGGCAATCTTGCGCTGACCCGCGTCACCTGGCGTCTGGACAGCCTGATTGACCAGCCGCATCAGCGCCTGCATTTGGTAGACGCCTGTGCGGCCGACCGTGGCATACACCATGAGGCCCATGGCACCGGGAAAAGCAGCGACAAGTGCAGCCGGAGAACTACCTGCTCGGTCGCCGCCAGCCTTGAGTGCGCTGCGTAGCGCCTGCAGTCCTGCATCAGGATCAGCCAGGTGGTGCAGCACGCCGCTGCAATTGATGTAGTCGAATTTTTCGAGGCCCAGCGCGGGCAGATTCAAAAGCGAGTCGTGAACCCAGCGGATGTTGGCAAGGCCCCGGATGCGCGCGCGTTCCCGGGCTATGGCCATGGCGGCCTGGCTCATGTCCAGATGCACGATCTGCGCGTCGGTGTGCCGGAGTTGCTCGGCCAAAAAGATCGTCGCATCGCCCGTGCCGCCGCCTGCGACCAGCGCCCTGAAGTGGTGGCCGAACGACTGTTTGCCGGCAAAGCCGTAGTGGTTCACCATCGGCAGATCTTCCAGCCAGGTCCTGACCAGGCGCTGGTGATCGTCTTGCGGATTGCGCGCTGGGTAGGGCAGGGCCTCGTACTGGCTTCGGACGTCGGGCAGGTAGTTGT
>JANXTM010000120.1 GCA_025352405.1 Polaromonas sp. | reverse complement strand
GCCGCACGCGCTGCTGACTACCCGGATCAAAAAGAAGGCAGCTGGCTGGTCAAGGACTTCCGGTTTCACACCGGCGAGGTGCTGCCGGAATTGCGCCTGAACTACACCACGCTGGGCGTGCCCAGCAGCGAAGCGGTGTTGATATTGCACGGCACCACCGGCTCCGGCAGTGGCATGGTCTCGCCGGCCTTTGCGGGCGAGCTGTTTGGACCGGGCCAGGTGCTGGATGCCAGCCGCCACTACATCATTTTGCCGGACGCAATTGGCACCGGAAAATCAAGCAAGCCGTCCGACGGTCTGAGGGCGGGTTTTCCCAAATACAACTACGACGACATGGTGCGCGCGCAGTACCGGCTGCTCACCGAGCATCTGGGCATCAAACACCTGCGCGTGATCATCGGCAACTCCATGGGCGGCATGCAAACCTGGATCTGGGGCGAAAAATACCCCACCTTCATGGACGCATTGGTACCCATGGCCTCGCAGCCCACCGAGATGTCGAGCCGCAACTGGATGCTGCGCCGGCTGATCATCGACACAATCAAAAACGACCCCGAATGGCGGCAGGGCAACTACACCAAACAGCCCAAAAGCGCACAGTTTGCCTCGGTTTTCTACAACCTGGCGAGCAACGGCGGCAACCAGGCCCTGGCCAAAGCAGCACCCACTAATGACAAAGCCAACCAGTTACTGGACTCTCGCTTGAACGGTGCCTTTGCCGGTGACGCCAACGACCACCTCTACCAGTGGGACTCATCCCGCGACTACAACCCGTCGGCCGGGCTTGAGACCATTCAGGCGGCCGTTCTGGCCATCAACTCTGCCGATGATGAACGCAACCCACCCGAGACCGGCATCATGGACCGGGAAATTCGGCGTGTGAAAAATGGCCGCTACTATTTGGTGCCGTCGAGTGACCAAACAGCGGGCCACGGAACCACCGCCCAAGCCAAATTCTGGAAGCAGCAGCTGACAGAGTTTTTGATGACCATTCCCAAGCAATAAAAACGGCTATACGGCATAAAATACCGGCGCTATACGCTATATTTTTGATAGCAATTGAGTTAGTCCAGCCGGCACAAAACTCAAACCCGCAGCCCCTCAACTACGGTTGGATAACGAAGCACCAGCCTCAGCTCCTGCTTCAGGCGGTGGTTGTCCAGCCGCCTGGACTCTGACATAAAGCTCAGCTGCATCGCCGGCAGCTGGGCTGCGGCCTCGCTACGCGCCAGACGCAGCGGGCGGGGCAACTGGTACAGGTCAGCGGAAAAATCGAAATAGTCGCCCATTTTGAGGTCGGTGTCGTCGCTGGCATTCGTCACGCGCTGGGGCTTGCCACGCCACAACGCCGCCAGGCAGGCACGCGCCAGGTCGTCAGCGTGAATATGGTTGGTGTACACATCGTCTTCTGCCCGAAGTACTGGCGTGCCTTTGAGCAAACGCGCGCGTGGTGTGCCTCCCTCGCGGTCAGGCGCGTAGATACCAGGAATGCGGAGGATATGCACGGCAACACCCGCACTGCGTCCAAAAAAACGCAACTGGTTTTCTGCATGGACGCGGCGCTGGGCGCGCGGTGTGTCTGGCTTCACCCGCCGCACTTCGTTGACCACAGCGTCCTGACAATCGCCATAGACCCCGCTGGTCGAACCGTAAACCACCGACCGGAGCAGGCCAGCCGAACCTCGCAAGCGCAGCACCTGTAACAGCGTTTGCGTGCGCGGGTCTTCGCGCCATTGCGGGTGGCCGTTGGGCGGCGGTGCCAGATGCACCACGCGGGTCGCCAGCCCGGCCAAGCGGCGCAAGCTGGCAGCATCGTCCAGATTGCCCAGCAGCGGCGTGAGGCCGTGCGCGCGCAGCTCCGGTAAGCGCTCTGGCGACGAAGTGAGCGCCAGGCGTTTGACGCCAGCGGGCAGCAGGCCAGCCACGCGCAAGCCCACATCACCACAACCGATGATCAAAATGCGCTGCCGGCGAAAACGTGCGGGCCGCGCGCCAAGGGGATTAAGGTTTGAGGGCAAAATTGGGGTCGGCTGAGAAAACAGCCGAATCTAAATACGGGTGTGAGAAAACTAAACACGCCAAGCATAACGAACAGGATTGCGACCATGTCTTTTAACGTCACCGTGCAACCCAGCGGACGAACCTTTATGGCCCAGGCCGACGAGGCCTTGCTAGCTGCCGCAATTCGCCAGGGCATTGGCCTGCCCTACGGCTGCAAGGACGGTGCCTGCGGCTCGTGCAAGTGCAAAAAACTCGAAGGCACCATCACGCAGGGCACGCACCAGCTCAAGGCTTTGTCGCCGGAAGAAGCCGAACAGGGTTTCATCCTGACCTGCTGCGCCGTGGCGCATTCTGATGTGGTGCTCGAATCGCGGCAAGTCACCGACGAAAGTGCTTTCCCAGTCAAGAAAATGCCGGTTCGCGTGAGCAGCTTGGCCAAGGCCTCGCACGATGTGATGTTGATGCGCCTGCAACTGCCAGCCAGTGATGTGTTCAAGTACCACGCCGGCCAGTATGTCGAATTCTTGCTGCGCGACGGCGACCGGCGCGCCTACTCCATGGCTACCGCACCGCACCTGCAGCTCGAAAATCCCGGCGCTGAGCTGCACGTCCGCCACACACCGGGCGGCAAGTTCACAGACCACGTTTTTGGGGCTATGAAAGAAAAAGACATTTTGCGCATCGAGGGCCCTTTTGGCAGCTTTTACCTGCGTGAAGACAGCGCCAAGCCCATGGTATTGCTGGCCTCAGGCACCGGTTTCGCGCCCATCAAGGCCATCATTGAGCACCTGCAATTCAAGAACATCATCCGCCCAGCGGTGCTGTACTGGGGTGGCCGACGCCCGGCTGATTTGTACATGCACGACTGGGTGCTGGCCAAGGTGGCCGAGATGCCCAACCTGCGCTACGTGCCCGTCGTCTCGGACGCACTGCCCGAAGACGCCTGGACTGGACGCACCGGCTTTGTGCACAACGCTGTGTTGCAAGACGTTGCAGACCTCTCGGGCCACCAGGTGTATGCCTGCGGCGCGCCGATTGTGGTGGACTCCGCACAAACGGCGTATGTCGCGGCAGGCTTGCCTGAAAGCGAGTTTTACGCCGACTCGTTTGTGACCGAGAAAGACAAGGCCCAGGCGAGCGCGTAAATTTCTGCACGAAGACGACGGGATTAAACTCCTGTCTGCTGCACCCACAAAAAAGCCCCGAAGCTCAATTTCGGGGCTTTTTTGGGCTCCATGCATTGAAGGCGACGCCCTGGCCAGTGCACTTTTGCTGACGTGTGGATTTTTATGGTGCTTTTTTCTGAACAGGTCCACCATGCGCTTGTTAACCAGCCATAAAGCTTTGAACTTTCGCGCCTCGTGTGCAGGCCACGCGTCCAATCCAAAGGGTGACCATTTCCGGTTTGCAAAACGCGTGTAAAACGTTTGCTACGGCATCCCTTGGGATAAATGCACCAGACTTTTGCAACAATCGAGGCATGAACATTTCCTACCTCAAACCATGGGCTCTCCTGGCTGCCCTGGCACTGACCGCCACTGTCGCATTTGCACAAACCAAGGTCACCCGCATCATCGTGCCGTATGCCGCTGGCGGTCCGATTGATGCCACGGCCCGGCTGTTGGCCGAGCGCGTCAAGGAGTCGCTCGGCAGCGTCATCATTGACAACAAGCCCGGTGGTGGCGGCAACATTGGTGTTGACGCGATTGCCAAAGCCGCGCCCGATGGCCTGACCATCGGCATTGCCGCTGTGGCCACGCATGCCATCAACCCCTGGCTGTACAGCAAGATGCCCTACAACGCCGCCACCGACTTTGCGCCCATCACGCAAATGGTGCGCGTGCCCAACGTGCTGGTGATGAACTTTGAGGTGGCTGCACGCTTAAAAATCAACACGCTGGCTGACCTGATCAAATACGCCAGGGCCAACCCGGCCAAGCTCAACTACGCCAGTGGCGGCAACGGCAGTGCCGGTCATCTGGCCGGTGAGATGTTCAAGGCGCAAGCCGGCATTTATGCGGTGCACATTCCGTACAACGGCGGCAACCCGGCGCAGTTGGCACTGCTGAGTGGTCAGGTCGACTTCAACTTTGACAACCTGGCCACCGCATCAAGCAACATCAAGGCAGGCAAGCTGAAAGCCCTGGCCGTGACCACCGCCAAGCGCAGCGCGCTGTTACCCGAAGTGCCTGCGGTGGCGGAGACGTTAAAGGGTTTTGAAATTGACACCTGGTGGGGCTTGGTAGCCCCTGCGGGAACGCCCGCTGATGTTGTGGCCAAGCTGAATGCTGCGTTTGTTGCGGCTTTAAATTCACCTGAAGCAAAGACGCGGTTTGCTGCCTTGATGGCTGAGCCGGTGGCGTCGTCGCCCGAACAGTTTGGCGCTTTTATGAAAAGTGAGCTGGGGAAGTATGAGAAGGTGGTGAAGGATTCTGGGGCCAAAGTTGACTGATATTTCAGG
>JANXTM010000115.1 GCA_025352405.1 Polaromonas sp. | reverse complement strand
GCGCAAGGCGCGGTTGACCGTCATGCGGCTGACGCCAAATTGCACCATCAGCACCGATTCGCTGGGCACCGGGTCGCCAGGCTTCCAGGTGCCGGCGCTGATGCGTTTTTTTATAAACGCCTTGACCTTGCCGTAAGCCGGCAGAACGGGGGGGGAAGTGCTTGCCATGTGTCTGCGGGATGCCCAGGTAAAAAAATAATTCTAGATAAAGCAGTTGAATGCGCCTGAGTGTGCCGCGAGCGGCGCGTGCAGCAAGGTGTGACAACGACGCGGGCTACTGCCCGCTAGGCGGAACAATGCGGCTGGGCGTGTCGGGCGTGGTGCAATCAGGTGCATAGCGCCGTCGCCCAAGAGGTGACGGCCATCGAAGCTGAAAACTGAGTGTTCATGCGGTCTGTGAGAAGCTTGCAAGCGGTCAACTGCTTTTTCTAGGATTAGGCAAGGCGTATGGCCATCACCCCGCCCACAATCGCCAAGGTACCCAGCATGCGGCGCAGCGTAAAGGCTTCTTTTAGCAGCCACGCACCAATCAACACCGCAAACAGCACAGAGGTTTCACGCAGCGCAGCAACAGTGGCCACCGGCGCGCGGGTCATGGCCCACAAGGCGATGCCATACGAGCCCAGCGAGGCCGCTGCACCCAACGTGGCCACCGGCCAGCGCTGCCGCGCGTAGAGTCCCATGGCACGGCCGCGTCTGGCGAACATCAACAGGGCAAACGGCCAACCATCGAGCAAAAACAGTGCTGCAATGTACTGAAGCGCATTGCCAGAGGCGCGTACCCCGAGCGCATCCACCACCGTGTAGATCGCAATGATGACCGCGTTAATCAATGCAAAACCCACCGCCTTGGGTGCATGCAGCGCGTGGCGGCTCAAGCCCAGTACCAGCACACCGCAACTGATGCCAAAAATGCCCGCCCAGGCCAAAGGGGTCAATGTTTCATGCAGCGTGAATGTCGCAGACAGCGCTACCAACAGGGGCGCAACGCCGCGCATCAGCGGGTAAGTCAGGCCCAGATCACCATGCTTGTAGGCCTGCGTGGTTGCAATGTAATAGCCGATATGGATGACCACCGATGTCGCAATGAACGGCCACGCAGCAGCGCTCGGCCAACCGACCAGCGCCACCAGCGGAACGGCGAGCGCAGAGCCGATCAGATGGATCACCGCCATGTCGAGTGACTTGTCGGTACTGGACTTGACCAGCGCGTTCCAGCTGGCGTGCAGCAGCGCACCGAACAACACAGCACCAAACACGGACCAGCTCAAGCCCATGGCGTCAAATTTCCTTCAGGTGACAACCGGTTGCCCCGCCGCCTGTGACGATGGAACGCATCGCGCAGCGCGCGCCATGAAGTGGCTCAAGGGCGGTGTGACTTTATCGGCATCTTTGGCCAAGTCGTCCCACTGACGCAGGCTGACTGCGGCTTCGGCGCCTGGCTGCGCAATAAAATTTGCCGCTTCGCTGTAGCTGAAGATCCCGCCTTGCAGGAGCAGGCTGCGTTTTGAATCAGCCGACAGACTGTCGTGGTAGCCCGGGCGTGTGGCACAAAGATAACGCTTGGCATCCACATGCAGCCTGATGGTGTCGAGCACTGCGCCATCAAACAGCCCACGCAAAAACGGCAGTGCCCGGTACTGGTGTGCATCGTCCAAGCCACGAAGAGAAGGTGTTTCGCCCAGGTCATGCAGCAGATGGCCGAGGTCATGCAACAGGGCGGCAGTCACAAGTGCATCGCTCGCACCTTCGGCCTCACCAAGCGCAGCAGTTTGCAGAGCATGTTGCAGCTGTGTAACCGGCTCACCACTGTACTGCTCACCTCCACGCTCGTCAAACAGTTGATGTATGTCGGAAAGGGTCAAAGCCATGGCATGGAGTAAGTCTTGAGGTTGGTAAAACTCTTGATGGCTTCCTGCACGCCTTCCTTGTAGCCCAGGCCAGAGTCCTTGATGCCGCCAAAAGGCGTGAGCTCCAGCCGGTAGCCAGGCACCTCGCGGACATTGACGGTGCCCACATGAAGTTCACTGACAAAG
>JANXTM010000006.1 GCA_025352405.1 Polaromonas sp. | reverse complement strand
GTGCGCAGCCCCTGCCACGCAAAAACGCATGAACGAATGCGCCTATGAAGATTTCCTGGCGGCCACCGCAAGCTATGCCGAGAGCCACAAGGCGGTAGCAAGCAAGCTGCCTGGCAAGCAGCGCGAGTTGTTTCTACGCTCACAAAAAGCCTGGATGGCCTACCGCACCGCCGCCTGCGATTTTGAAAGCAGCGGCGTGCAGGGCGGCAGTGCGCAAGGTATGGTCAAGTGGCAATGCGCTGCGCGTATCACGCGGGCACGCGTGGTCGAGCTAATAGCAATGGGTAATTGCCCAGAGGGTGATTTGGCCTGCGTGCGCTTGAAGAAATAGGCTTACGCAGGTCAGATTGCTATTGTTTTCATAGCTACTAGACCAAGTAAATATTGGTCTTAAGCTCTATTTAAGCGTTAAAAAAGCAGCGGCTTTTTTTGAAGGCAAATTGGCCTCCACAGAGGGTAAATCGACCATCACCGGCTGGCCGGGCGTGGTGCAACCGGTGTCGCAGCATTTGCCAGGCTGGCGGTTTTTGGTGATGGCCCGGTCAGGGTCGTGGGACACGCCTTCGCCTGCTACGCCGCGTTCAAGAATACGTTCGACCAGTTCCACCTTGGAGCCAATCGGGTAGTTACGGTAAATTTCCTGCTTCATGGCCGCCGGCGAGCCGCCGCCGTGCAGGCTGATCACGCTGTACCAGCCGCCTTGATAACCAGCCGTCAGGTCTTCGATAAAGCGGGCGGTCTCTATGCGCTGCTCGTACGGCACGTCCGGGTTGGCACGCAGCACCTCTGAAAGCTTGGCACCGGTTTCCGGGTTGTGGTCTTCGTCCGGGCCGGGCAGGGTCACGATCAGCCCGCCACTCACATAGTGGGCAATGCGGTGCATGTCGTAAATCTTGGTGGCCAGCAGCAACTTGCCAATGTTTGAAAACACCGGGTCGGGCATGAAGGTTTTGCTGTGTTCGTCCGGCTTGCCATAGACGCTGGCGGCCACGCCACAGGCAAAAAAGCTTTCGGTGATGGTGATCAGCTCGACCATCTGCTCGCGCAAATGGGTTTCTTTAGCCGGATCAAAGCCATTGGCCTCGCACATCAGGGCGCCAGCGCCAATCAGCAAATCGCCAAAACCGGCCCGCGCGCCAATGCAGGTGTGGCGGTGGTGCGTGGCGTAGCTGTAGGTCAAGTGGCCGGTGTGTTCCCACTCGCCAGCGTAGAACACGTCGTCATACGGCACAAACACCCGGTCGAACATTACCACGCCGGTACTCTGACCGTATTTGCGGCTGAACAGTGCTGCGCCGTGCTCGACTTTTTCACCGGGGCGGCCTGCAGGGCGCGCAATGATGGTGATGCCGGGTGCGTCAATTGGCACGGCGCAGCAGACTGCGTAGTCGGCGTCTTCCTTGCCCATGTTGCGGCAGGGCATGACCAGCAGCTCATGCACATAGGGCGCGCCAGTCACGATGGCTTTGGTGCCTGAAATTACAATCCCTTTGGCGTTGCGTTCGACCACATGCACGTAGCTATCAACGTTGGCCTGCTCATGCGGGCGCTTGCTGCGGTCGCCTTTGGCGTCGGTCATGGCAACGCCCAGTGTCAAGTCCTGATCCTGCACCCGATGCAAATAATTTAAAAAACGGGCGGTGTTTTCGGAGGTGCCGCGCGCATCGTCAATGCGCGCCGAGACCTGGCCAATCGCGTTGAGCGCATCGTGCGTCAGATAACGCTGGGCGCAGCCGGTCTCCTGACACACCAGGCGCACGGCTTCAAGTTTGTTCAGCAGGTCACCGCTGCTGGTGTTGATGTGGCTCAAACGGTTTACCCGCTTGCCGCTACTGTGCTGCACTGCCGTCATGATGGGTGCGTATTTGGCCTTCAGCGCGTAGTCATAGGTCAGCGCGATGGCGTTGATGCCGGGGCCAAAGCCGCGTTCGTCTGCCACGCTGGCAACCTGCTGGCCGTCCAGAAACACGCGCGGTTTGTAGCGGCGCAGGGACTCCCGAAAATCGTCCCCAGACATCAAGGTGGCAGTGGAGGCAGGGGCGTTCATGGTGTGTTTCCGTTTTTTGGATGCGTTTAAATCAGTGGCCATCTAAATTTAAACACTGTTCAATTAAATTGGCAAGTGTTTAATTGTCTAGTCATTAGCTGCGTTTTGCGCTTATATTCAGGCGATGGAAGCCAAACAACAACGCCAGCAGGCCATGAACGATTCTCGCCGCGCGCTCATGCTAGACGCCGCCCGTTCGGTGTTCGAAAGGCTGGGCATCGAGGGTGCAAGCATTCGGGAAATCGCCAAACAGGCCGGTTATACCCCCGGCGCGATTTATTCTTATTTTGAGAACAAAGAAGCGATTTATGGCGCGCTGCTGGCCGAATCGCTTGAGCGCCTGAATGCTGTGGTGGATGCAGCCGGCTCTGGCATCGATGGGGCTGCCAGCCCCGCGGCGCTGCTTGAGGCCAAGGCCAACGCCTGGTTTGGTTTTTACGCGGTCAATCCACGCGACCTGGATCTGGGTTTTTATCTGGTGCAGGGCCTGCAGCCACGGGGGTTGACGGCCATGCTCAATGATCAGCTCAATGACCGCCTGCATGATGCACTCAAACCCTGCGAAGCCGCCCTGCAAGCCATGGGCCTGAGCGCCGAAGACGCCTTGCGCGAAAATACGTCCCTGTTCGCGCACGGCGTCGGTTTGCTGCTGATGCAGCACACCGGCCGTATCCGAATGTTTGGGCAAGATGCCACGCTGCTGTTTGATGCCTATGTGATCGAGTTGATTGAGCGGCTGAACAAGCCGCGCAAAGCGCCAGGCCCGAACGAGATCAATAAAACTTAAGGATTTTTCATGTTGCTAGATGTCGATTACTGCCAACTTGTCCTGGTGGATTACCAGGTTCGCCTGATGCCCGTTATTTTTGAAAATGAACTGGTTATTGCCAACGCCGTACGTCTGGCACGCATGGCGCAAATCATGCGGGTGCCTGTGTGGGGCACTGCGCAAACGCCTGACAAACTGGGCCCAAATGTACCAGCCATACACGCCGCCATTGAAGCGGCAGGTGGTAAAACGCTGGACAAAGCGCACTTCAGCGCCATGGTGGATGGCCTGGGTGACTGGCTGCGGCCCCCTGCGCGCAAGGCGCAGGCAGCGGTGCCCGCCCGGGGCAATGCGCGCAGTCTGCCCAAGCACCTCCAGCGCCCCGCGCAACAGGCGGTGCAGGAAGAGGAAACCGGCCCCAACACCATCGTGATTGCAGGCTGTGAGGCGCATGTGTGCCTGATGCAAACTGCACTCGATTTGCTCGAAGAAGAGTTTGAAGTCTGGGTCGTGACCGATGCCTGCAGCTCTAGATCCGAACGCAACCGTGATGCTGCTTTTGACCGGCTGGCGGGCAACGGGGCGGAGTTGGTGACAACCGAAATGGTGGCCTTTGAGTGGCTGCGAACGGCTGAGCACCCTGCGTTCAAGGCGCTGCTGGCACTCGTGAAGTAGGGCATGCCGAATTGTTTTTCCTTCCGGCGGCCATTTGACCGCAGACTTTTTCGATGATTTTCCACCCGCACAATCGAGTACCCTGATTGCGCCCGGCGCAGCGCTACTTCACGGTTTTGCGCGTGACGTTGATGCCTTGCTGCTCACGGCTTTCGAGGCACTTATTGCCCATGCGCCCTTGCGCCATTGGGTCACCCCCGGCGGACGCACCATGTCGGTGGCCATGAGCAACTGCGGTCTGCTGGGCTGGGTATCGGACACCAGCGGCTACCGCTACACCGCACGCGACCCGTTGTCTGGCCAGCTGTGGCCCGCCATGCCTGCCGTCTGGCTGGACCTCGCCGTGCGTGCCGCAGCCGTGGTCGGGTATGGGTCTTTCAGGCCTGACTCTTGCCTGGTCAATGCCTACGGCCCCGGCACCAAACTGTCGCTGCATCAGGACAAAGATGAAAGTGATCTGGGCGCGCCGATTGTGTCGGTCTCGCTCGGGCTGCCCGCGGTTTTTTTGTTTGGCACCGACCAGCGCAGCGCTCTCCTGCAACGCCTGCGGCTGGTGCACGGCGACGTGGTGGTCTGGGGCGGGGCATCGCGGCTCGCCTACCATGGCATTGCGCCCTTGGCTGACGGCACGCATGCCTTGCTGGGGCGTCGGCGCATCAACCTGACGTTTCGCCAGGCAAGCTAATTTCTCACGCGTTGAATTCGTGCTTCAGGCATCAAATGCGGAGGCTAATTGATATTGAAAAAATAGCTGTCAACGCTTTGACCAATGTTGTCGCCGGACACCCTTGAGTTGGCGGATGTTTTTATTCTGACAAAACGAAATTTCATTCCCACCCTCCCATTCATCTTCACACCATACAGATCCATCAATTGCTGTTTTTTATAAATTTTTTTTTAAAGATAACATCTAGTAACAAATCTAAAAAGAGGCATTTTTATGGACAACACATCTGGCCACGGCTCGCAGGCAACCGTACCGGCCGAAATCAACAAGTGGAATTGGGGTGCTTTTCTATTAAATTGGGTCTGGGGCATTGGCAACAGTACCCCCATTGCTCTGCTGATGCTTGTTCCCTTCGTGAACCTCGTAATGGTTTTTGTGCTGGGCGTCAAAGGCAGCAGCTGGGCCTGGCGCAATAAAAAGTGGGAGAGCGTCGAGCACTTCAAGAAGGTTCAGCGTCAATGGACCAAGTGGTCCTTGATCATTTACGGCGTGTCCATATTATTTTTTGTAGGTATATTTTTTGTTGCAACAGCATCGCTGAAAAGCTCGGATGCCTACAAGCTGGCGATCGAAAAACTTGAAGCCAGTGAAGACGCGGTACAAATGCTGGGCACGCCAATTTCGACCGGCATGGTGACAGGCAACATTGAAACGTCTGGCCCTGCCGGTAAAACCAGCATTTCCTTTACTGCCAGCGGTCCGAAAAGCAAGGGAACCGTGTCCATGGAGGCCGCGAAAGACGGCGGTGAGTGGCAAATTTCTACCCTGACCCTGGTCCAGGACGGTACCGGTAAAAGCATCGACTTGGACGAGTAGCTGACAGCCCGTGCAAATGCATTCGTGAATTGTTCGGGGATCAGCCTGCAGTCCTACAGAAGGTTTCTTCAAAATGATTTAAAAACTTGCATCAATGGTGTGATTTTTCCACGCCTGAATTTACCCGGAGATCCCTGTGGCTCAAATTAAAATCGCTGTCATAGTTGGGAGCCTTCGCAAGGACTCTTTCAACAAAAAACTGGCCCTTGGATTAGCCAAACTGGCCCCCTCAGATTTTTTGTTCGAGCACGTCCGCATTGACGACTTGCCGCAATACAACCAGGACGATGATGCCGCACCCGTCCAAGAGGTACGACGTCTGAAGTCGCACATTATTTCTTGCCAAGGCTTGCTGTTTGTGACGCCGGAGTACAACCGTTCGATTCCCGGTGTGCTCAAAAACGCGATTGATCACGCATCGCGCCCCTACGGCAAGAGCGTGTGGAAAGGCAAGCCCGCTGCCGTGGTGGGGGTTTCAGTAAGCGCTGCTGGTACCGCGATGGCTCAACAACATCTGCGCAATATCCTAGCCAATCTGAATGTACCAACTTTGGGTCAGCCCGAGGTATTCATCCAGAACAACGATGGCCTTTTCACCGTCGACGACGAAATTGGCGAGGCCAGCCGGGCTTTCTTGCAAGGCTGGATGGACCAGTATGTGGCGTGGGTTAAAAAGCACATCTGAACTGCTTCCGCGCATGAAAGAACCGCTGGTTGCGGGCTTTTAGGATGAGCGCAGAAGATATGCTGATTGACCCCATAGCCAGGCTGGAGCTGAATCTAAAGAACGACAGCAAGGCTGCTGGTGGCTGCTTGGTTGAAACGCTGATCGAAACGCAATTGCCAGCGCAGCAATTCAGGGATCTCGGCCTGTGCAAGGATGACACCGATACCCACCTCAACACCCGTTCCATGCGTTGTCCGCCAAGACGCCGTCGCGGAGGACCTCGCGTTCCTGCCAGCGCAGATGCATCAGTTCAGTGCTTACAGCACGAACCCCTCTCACGCTTCGCCAGTCCCCTGAATCTCATCCGCAGTCGTCAACAGCGCATCGGTAAGTTTTTCTATTCTCGTTTCAGTCAGCCAGACCACCGAGATGCCCGCATCCCGGGAACTAATCCCCACCCAAACGCCCGAACCATCAGACAATCTACCCATCGCTTAAAAAAGGACTTTGATGTTTTTGACGTATTTCGACGCTGCGCCACGCCGTGTTCTGGCTTTCGTGTCCGTGGCCTGTGTCGCCCTGCTGGCTTTCGGCCTGTACCTGCAGCATGTGGTGGGTCTGGAGCCTTGCCCGATGTGCATCGTGCAGCGTTATGCGCTAACGCTGGTGGCGGTAGTTGCTGGCGTGACTGCTTTTGCCAGCAAAAAAGTTTGGTTCACCACGGGTTCAAGCCTGCTGGTGTTGCTGTGTGGTCTGGGTGCTTTTGTTGCTGCACGCCAGAGTTTTCTACAGTGGTATCCGCCAGAAGTTGCATCATGTGGCCGTGATTTGTACGGCATGATCGAAACCTTTCCCCTCAAACGCGCCATTCCCATGATTTTCAAGGGCAGTGGTGACTGCAGCAAAGTGGACTGGACTTTTCTGGGCGGCTCGATTGCCAACTGGTCGTTTGTCTGCTTTGTCGGCATCGGCTTGGTGGCTTTGGTGCTTGTGGTGCGGCAGGCACGCAAGCGCTGAAATTCTGCTGCTTTGACGCAAGCGCCAGGCAACCCGCCTTGGCGCTTTTCTTTTTTTTGGGTCTTTTTAACGCGCAACCGGGCAGGGTTCAAGGTTATTGCGTAGCCAGTCAAATCAGGCAATATACTGTACTTAAATACAGTATTTAGCCGGATTTGAACGTCACTATGCCCACCCCGCAATGCCCAGCCTTTGCCAAACTCACCTTGCCAGACCATTTGCACGTCTGGTGCGCTGGTGCGCTGGGCGGCTCCAGCCTGCCGGCGGTGGGCACGGGTTATGCCGCGCTTGACCAGGTTTTGCCCGGTGGTGGCTGGCCGCAGGGGGCGTTGACGGAGGTTTTGCAGCCGCAGGCGGGCCTGCATGAATGGGGGCTGGTGTTGCCTGCGCTGGCGACTGCCCTGGCGGCGTCACCCTTGCAGATAACGGTGCTGGTCAACACGCCTTTCCTGCCGTTTGGCCCGGCACTGGGGGCGCGGCAGTTCACCATGCAGCGGCTGCTTTGTGTCAACAACGTGCAGGGCGACGCGCCGTCGCTGCTTTGGGCCACACGTGAGGCCTTGCAATGCGCTGACGTGTGCGCCGTGCTGGCTTGGCTGCCTGATGCGCGCAGTGCGCATTTGCGGCGTCTGCAGATTGCCGCGCATGCGCACAACAAGTTGCTGTTTGTCTTCAGGCCGCTGCGTGCGCAGCATGAGTCGTCGCCAGCGCCGCTGCGTTTGCTGCTCAAAGGCGCCATGAACGACGCTGGCAATCTGCTGGTGGATGTGTTCAAACGCCGTGGCCCGCCGCTGGCGGCACCGGTGCTGCTCGACACTCGCCCGGCGCGGCTGGCGGCACTGGTGGCGGCCAGCCGTGAGCGCAGACTGCGGCGTGATGAAGCTGTACCCGTATCTGCGCCCATATTCGCACCCACAGTCATTGATCTTTCTGATTTGCTTCGGAGGCCGCTTCATGCGCTGGATCGCATTGCAAGCCTTGACCCCCACTGAGTCTGCACCAGCCCTCATGAGCGATGCAGCGGCGCAGCACGCCCTGGCCTGCATTGCGCTGGGTTTCACGCCGCGCGTGGCTTTGCTCGATGAAGCCGTGTTGATGGAGGTATCCGGCAGCTTGCGGCTGTTTGGTGGTCTGGTGCGCCTGCATCAGCTGCTGGCGCAGCGTTTGCAGTATTTCTTTGAATCAAATCAAGCCCTGCACCAGGTAATACAGGCGCACGGCGCTACATCTTTAATAGCATTGGCACGTTTGCGGCTGCTCCGGCAGCACAGCGATGCAGCTAAAACCCGGGTGGCTGAGTTGCCCATGCACACCCTCACGGCAGTGCGCCCGCACCTGGGCGTGCTGGAGCGCACAGGCTGCCGCAGCTGGGGCGACCTGGTGCGTTTGCCGCGCGATGGCCTGGCCCGGCGCTTTGGCGCGCCGCTGCTGGAGGCACTGGACCGCGCCCGTGGCGCACTGCCTGACAGCTATGCCTGGCTGACACTGCCAGAGCAGTTTGATGAAAAGCATGAGCTTGATGCGCTGGTCATTCAGTCATCTGCTCTGATGGCGGGTGTTGCGCCCTTGCTGGTGCAGCTGCAAGCCTGGTTGCTGGGCCGTCAAAGCGGGCTTAGCGCGTTCAAGCTCATCTGGCACCTCGACAAGCGCCGTGATGTGCCGCCCACGGGTGAGCTGGTGATTCGCACCGCCCAGCCCGCGCAAGACCTGCGGCACGTCGCGCGCCTGGTTGCCGAGCATTTGGGGCAAACGCGACTGCCTGCGCCGGTACACAGCATTACCGTGCAGTCGCTTGAGACTGAGCCGCTGCTTGATGCCGCAGCCGCCACCGGCAGTTTGCTCATGCAGGCACACCAGCAGGGTGACAGTGCAGCACAACTGATTGAACGCCTCAGTGCCCGGCTGGGCCAGGCGCAGGTGTGTATCTGGCAGCCGCATGCCGACCATCGGCCCGAGCAGATGCAGCGCTGGGTGCCTGCGCAGGGTGAAGAGAAGGGAAAACTGCAGGGTACTATTAAATCCATAGCGGGTGGCCCCCGTATTGCCTGCCGCAGCGGCCTAAATGGCTTGAAAAATAGTGCAAATGAAGCCCTCTACCCGACCTGGCTGCTGCCCGAGCCCTTGCATCTGGCCGCAGTGGCAGGTCGCCCGGTGTACCAGGGGCCACTGGTACGCCTGGCCGGGCCGCAGCGGCTGGAGGCCACCGGCTGGCTGATGCGCCATGATCCGGCCAGCAGTAATCCGACAGCCATCCTGCCCGCCATACGTGACTATTTCATCTACCGCAGCCAGCAAGCGGGCTTGCTGTGGATTTACAGCGAGCGGCTGGCGGTGACGCCCGAGTCGGCGGCGCAGCGTGCGTGGTATTTGCACGGGTTTTTTGCATGAACGTCTTGCCCGCCTTGCCTGACTACGCCGAACTGCACGCGCTCAGCAATTTCAGCTTTCAGCGTGGTGCCTCGCATGCAGAAGAGCTGGTCGAGCGTGCCCAGGCGCTGGGCTACAAGGCGCTGGCCATCACCGACGAATGCTCGGTTGCCGGGGTGGTACGGGCGCACGTAGAGGCTAAAAAGCAGGGCTTGCAACTGCTGCCAGGGGCCGAGTTCTGGGTGCAGTCTGAGCCCTGCTTTCGTCTGGTCGTATTGCCGCACAACGCCAGCGGCTGGGGCAACCTGTGCGAGTTCATCACGGCGGCGCGCCAAGCGGGCGATGTGCTGCAAAAGGGCAGCTACCGGGTGGCGGTGGGTGAAACCGATTTTTCGCTGCTGGCAGACTGCGAGCTGATCATTTGCCCCACACCAGATGCTATCAATAGTGAAGCACTGCGCGCCGTTATTTGCTGCCGCAACGGCATATTTAGTTCACATGTTAGGCCGCATGTGTGGCTGGCGGTTGAACTGCTGCAGGGACTGGACGACGCGCTGCGTCTGCAGCAGTTGCAAGACGTGGCCAGGCGCACGGGCATCCAGCTGGTGGCGGCGGGTGCTGTGTGCATGCATGTGCGCTCACGCAAGCCGCTGCACGATGTGTTGACCGCCATTGGCTTGGGTCAAACCGTGCACGACTGCGGCTTTGCCCTGCAGCCCAACGCCGAGGCGCACTTGCGCCACCGCATGCGGCTGGCCGCTTTATACCCACCCGGTTTGCTGGCCGCCACACTTAGCATCGCAGCGCGCTGCTGTTTCAGTCTTGATGAGATCCGTGACCTGTACCGCTACCCGCTGGGGGAAATTGCCGACACCCAGGAGAGCCCGGCGCAGTGTTTGCGCCGCCTGACAGCCGAGGGCGCAGCGCTGCGCTACCCGGGCGGTGTGCCCGCCGCCATCCAGACCCAGCTGGCGTACGAGCTGGCACTGATTGTTGAGCTGCAGTATGAGATGTATTTCATCACCGTGCACGACATCGTGCGCTTTGCGCGGGCAGCACGCATCTTGTGCCAGGGGCGTGGTTCGGCGGCCAATTCTTCGGTGTGCTATTGCCTGGGCATCACCGCTGTAAACCCGGCGGAAAGCAGTACCTTGTTTGAACGCTTCATCAGCCGCGAGCGGCGCGAACCGCCCGACATTGATGTGGACTTTGAGCACCAGCGGCGTGAAGAAGTCATCCAGTACATCTATAAAAAGTACGGCCACGACCGCGCCGCCATTGCCGCTACCGTCACCTGCTATCGGCCCCGCAGTGCCTTGCGTGACGTGGGCAAGGCACTGGGCGTTGCATCTGAACTGATAGAACAATTTGCCAAAGAGCATTTCTGGTTTGATGGCAGCGGCATCATTGAAAGCAAACTTCAGGATGCGGGTTTGCAAAGCCAGTCCGGGCCGGTGCTGCAATGGCTGGATCTGACCATGCAGTTGCTGGGTTTTCCGCGTCACCTCGGGCAGCATGTGGGCGGTTTTGTGCTGACGCAGGGCAAGCTCACGCGGCTGGTGCCGGTTCAACCCGCCACCATGGAGGCGCGGCGCATCATTCAGTGGGACAAGGACGACCTTGATGCCATGGGCCTGCTCAAGGTTGATGTGCTGGCTCTGGGCATGTTGTCGGCCATTCGCCGCTGCATTGACCTCGTCAACCAGACGCGCGGCAGTGATATGCAGATGCACCAGATTCCTGATGACGACGGGCTAACCTACGACATGATTTGCCGGGCCGATACGGTGGGTGTGTTCCAGATTGAAAGCCGGGCGCAAATGAGCATGCTGCCGCGCCTGAAGCCGCGTTGCTATTACGACCTGGTGGTGGAGGTGGCCATTGTGCGACCTGGCCCGATTCAGGGCGGCATGGTGCACCCATATCTGCGGCGCAGGTCGCACCCTGAAGAAGAGGTGTACCCCAACGAGGAGCTGCGCGCGGCGCTGGGGCGCACGCTGGGTGTGCCAATTTTTCAGGAACAGGTCATGCAGATCGCGATGATTGCGGCCAAGTTTTCAGCCGATGAAGCCGATGACCTGCGCCGTTCCATGGCTGCATGGAAGCGCAAGGGCGGGGTGGACCGTTTTCATGACAGGCTGGTCGGCACCATGGTGGCGCGCGGTTACGAGGCGGACTATTCAGAGCGCATCTTCAGTCAAATTAAGGGCTTTGGAGAATATGGCTTTCCTGAAAGTCATGCGGCCAGCTTTGCCAAGCTGGTGTATGTAAGCTGCTGGCTCAAACAGCATGAACCGGCCTGCTTTTTGGCCGCACTCATCAACTCGCAACCCATGGGTTTTTATGCGCCTGCGCAGCTGGTGCAAGACGCGCAAAGGCATGGCATTGAGGTGCGTGCGGTAGACGTGACCAGCAGCGCGTGGGATTGCACGCTTGAGCCAGGCAGCCCCACGAAAAAAGTTGAATCCGCTCAGCCTGCCGTGCGCCTGGGCCTGCGGCTGGTGTCTGGCTTGGGCAAGGCAGCTGCGGCGCGCATCATGGCGGCCCGCCTTCAAGTCCCGTTTGCAAATGCGCAAGACCTGGCCCTGCGTGCGCAGCTCGGCACGTTGGAGATCAATGCCCTGGCCGCCGCCGATGCACTGTTGGTACTTGCCGGTCACAGGCGGCAACAGGTCTGGGAGGCGGCCGCCATTCAACCCGCGCCACAGCTCCTCAAAGCCGTGTCCACGCATGAGGCGGCGCTGGCATTGCCTGACACACCTGAAGGCGAAAACATCCTGTTTGACTACCGTGCCACCGGTTTGACCTTGCGCCGCCACCCGCTGGCCTTGCTGCGCCCGCGCCTGGCGCAACAAGGGTTGCTCAGCGCCGACCAGCTGAACGCCTTGCCCGATGGCGAAGAAGTCGCCGCTTGCGGCATTGTGACCGTACGCCAGCAGCCGCAAACTGCCAAGGGTACGGTTTTCATCACCATGGAAGACGAGACCGGGCCGATCAATGTGATTGTCTGGAAATCACTGCGTGAGAACCAACGCGCCGAGGTGATGCATGCCGGTTTGCTGGCGGTGTACGGTGTATGGCAACGCAGTGAAGAAGGCGGCACCGCGCTGGGCTATGGTGCTGTGCGCAACCTGGTGGCCCAGCGGCTGGAAGATCTCACGCCATTGCTGGGCCGGCTGGGTACGGCCAGCCGGGACTTTCATTAAGAGCGGCAATGAACGCATCAACGGCTGCTGCCAAAGATGCCGTCCCAGAAGCCGCTGGTGACACCAAAAAAACCGGGCTGTGTTGTGCGGTGGTGGTGCTGCGCATGCCACTGTTTGCGGCGCAGCAACCAGGCGCTTTCGCCGCGCCAATGGTGGGTTGCGTGGTGCGTGATTGTATAAGCCAGATAACCGGCCAGCACACCCAGCGTGACAGCGCAAGCGCGCCACAGGCTGCCCAGCCACAGCACAGGCAAAAAAACCAGCAGAGTCAGCAAGCTCGCACTGAAGACTGTGGGTGTGCAGATCAATGCAGTAGGCCGCAGGTGGTGCTCTGCATGCCAGCTTTTAAAAGGCTGCAAGCCATGCAGCACAAAGCGGTGCAGGGCGTATTCCATGACCGACCAGCTGGCCAGGCCTGCCAGCGTTAAGCCCGCCATT
>JANXTM010000005.1 GCA_025352405.1 Polaromonas sp. | reverse complement strand
ACCGACCAGAATTTTTTGAAAGCGACGCTCCAGTGCAGCGTCTTTTTCAATGTATTTGCGGTACTCGTCCAGCGTAGTGGCACCAACGCAGTGCAACTCGCCGCGTGCCAGCGCAGGCTTGAGCATGTTGCCCGCGTCCATTGCGCCTTCGGCTTTGCCAGCGCCCACCATGGTGTGCAGCTCGTCGATAAAGACGATGGTCTGGCCTTCGTCCTGCGCGAGTTCCTTGAGCACGGTTTTCAGGCGTTCTTCAAACTCGCCGCGGAACTTGGCACCCGCCAGCAGCGCAGCCATGTCCAGGCTCAACACACGTTTGCCCTTGAGCGAATCAGGCACCTCGCCGGCAACGATGCGCTGGGCCAGGCCTTCAACAATCGCGGTTTTACCCACGCCGGGCTCACCAATTAGCACTGGGTTGTTTTTGGTACGGCGCTGCAGCACCTGGATGGCGCGGCGGATCTCGTCATCGCGGCCAATTACTGGGTCGAGCTTGCCCATACGGGCACGCTCGGTCAAGTCCATGCAGTATTTTTTTAAGGCTTCGCGGTTGCCTTCAGCGTCTGCGCTGTCCATTTTCTCGCCGCCGCGCACGGCGTTGATCGCCGCTTCAAGTGACTTGCGGCTCAGGCCGTTGTCGCGGGCGATCTTGCCGATATCGGCCTTGCTGTCAGACACGGCCAGCAAATAGAGCTCGCCAGCGATGAACTGGTCGTTGCGTTTGATGGCTTCTTTTTCAGTCGCCTGCAGCAGCTTGGCCAAGTCTGAGGACACCGACACCTGGTCTTGGCCTTGCACCTGCGCGAGCTTTTTGATGGCGACGTCTGTCGCCTGCACCAGGCCATTAACGTTGACGCCAGCTTTTTCGAGCATGGCGCGCGGGCCGTCGTCTTGCTTGAGCATGGCCGCCAGCAAGTGAGCGGGCTCTATATAGCCGTTGTCATTGGCCAGGGCCAGCGACTGGGCATCGCTTAGAGCTTCCTGGAATTTGGTGGTGAGTTTGTCTTGCCGCATGGAATAAGCCTCTGCGTATGGAAATTTGAACTCCTTCAGAGTTCGGGGCTGTCACCCCATTTTCAAGCGCCTGAAACCGGCGATGTTGCGCCAGATCAAGCCTGAGCCGCTCCACGCGGCGTTTTCCGGCGTTTTCAGGCGTTCGGGGCCTGAATGCCCCACTTGGCCAATGCGGCATCATCACTGATCCGGGCATCGACCCAGCGCGCACCCTCGGGCGTTTGTTCTTTTTTCCAGAACGGGGCCTGGGTTTTGAGGTAGTCCATCAAAAACTCGCAGGCCTTGAAGCTCTCACCGCGATGGCTTGAGGTGACTGCCACCATCACGACCTGGTCCAGCGGCTGTAGCAGCCCGATACGGTGCACCACGCGGGCACCAAAAATATCAAACCGCACCATGGCCTCGTCCACCATGGCTTCAATCGCTTTTTCGGTCATGCCGGAGTAGTGTTCAAGCTCCATACTGCTGATGTTCAAGCCATCATTGCGGTCACGTACGGTGCCCGTGAAGGTGCAGATAGCGCCTATGCGTTTGTCTTGCGCGCGCAGGTTTTCAATTTCTTCACCCAGGTTGAAGTCCCGGGCCTGGATGGAGACACGCTGCATCATGTCACCCCCCGGTCACAGGGGGAAAAAAAGCCACTTCGCAGCCATCGGTCAGCACAGCGGATTCGTCATGCATAACCTGGTTCACTGCCATGCGCACCACCTTGCCGCGCGCCAGGCCGTCGGCGTGGGCCGGGCTAAGCGCCAGCAGTTCGTCGCGCAGACCGGCCAGCGTGGTGGCAGAGGTGTCGTGCAGCGCACTGCCATGCCCAATGGTCTCGCGGATCGAGGCAAAATATTTGATGTTGACTTTCACGCGCGTGACCCTTCAGGACATCAGGGAAGAAAGCGGAAGGAACTGCACCACATCGCCCTGCGCAACGGTTTTGCCTGCCGGGTTGTCAACCAGACCGTCACCCCAGACCGCCGAGGTGAGCACGCCCGAACTCTGGTTATTGAACAGGTCCAGCCCGCCCGCCGCGTTTTGCCGGACACGCAAAAACTCGCGGCGTTTGTCGGCTTTTGGCCAGTCGAAGTGGGCGGGTAGCGCCATTGATTCAGGCGCAATGGCCGTGACACCCAGCAGCTTGAGTATGAACGGTCGGACCAGCAGCAAAAACGTCACAAAACTTGACACCGGGTTGCCTGGCAAGCCAATGAAATGCGCTGTACTGATCTGGCCATAGGCAAACGGTTTACCAGGCTTAATGGCTATTTGCCACAGATTGAGCTGGCCCAGAGCCTGTACGGCTGGCTTGATGTGATCTTCTTCACCCACCGAAACGCCGCCGCTGGTCAAAATCAAATCATGCTTGTGACTTGCACCGCGGAGCGCGGCGATGGTGGCATCAAGTTTGTCGGGGACGATGCCGAGGTCCGTCACCGTGCAACCCAGGCGCTGCAACAGTGCCCTCAAAAAGAAACGGTTGGAGTTGTAAATGGCCCCTGGAGGCATGTCCTTGGGCGCAACATCGCCCGGCATGACCAGCTCATCACCGGTTGAAAACAGCGCCACGCGCACTGGTCCGGCTACCCGTAACTGGTCAAAGCCGATGCTGGCGGCCAGCCCCAACGATGCGGGCGTGAGTCGTTCACCGCGCCTGAGCACCACATCGCCCAAGGCCACGTCTTCACCGCGGCGACGAATCCACTGCCCGGCCCGGGGTTGAAGCTGAAACTG
>JANXTM010000109.1 GCA_025352405.1 Polaromonas sp. | reverse complement strand
GCCAATCACCGCCACCACCGAACCCGTGACCACCGGCGGCATGAAGCGCTCAATCCAGCCGGTGCCAACGGCTTGCACCACCGCCCCTATCAGCGTGTAGACCACGCCGCAGGCCACAATGCCGCCAAGCGCCACGCCCAGGTTGGCGTTTGGCCCTTTGCCTGCATAGGCGCTGGCCGCAATCACCACGCCGATAAAGGCAAAGCTCGAACCCAGGTAGCTCGGAACCTTGCCGCCGGTCATGACAAAAAAGATCAAGGTGCCGATGCCGCTCATCAAAATGGCGATATTCGGGTCAAAGCCCATCAGGATGGGCGCCAGCACCGTGGCACCAAACATCGCAATCACGTGCTGCACACCCATCAAGGCGGTCTGCGGCCAGCTCAGGCGTTCATCAGGGCCGATCACGCCGCCGCGCTGCAATACCGCGCTGCTTTTTTCGGTCCAGTCCAGCATTCCCATGGCGCACTCCTTTGTTTTGTTTCAGGCACATCAGACGTGATGCGCAGCCGGCCCAAGCGTAACGCACCGAAAGCGCCTGCAGGCATGGCGGGCGGTTAAGCTTTGGGCCATGAGCGCACCCTACATTCCACAGATTCGCCTTTACCAGACCTGGCTTGAAAATGAGCGCGGTCTGCAGTTCGACACCTATGACGCGCTCTGGCGCTGGTCGGTCACTGATCTGGAGGCTTTCTGGCAAAGCATCTGGGATTATTTTGACTTGCAGTCGCCAACAGCCCACACGGCGGTGCTGGCTGACAGGCGCATGCCAGGCGCGCGCTGGTTTGCGGGCGCGCAGATCAACTATGCCCAGCAGGTGTTCCGCCATGTCGGGGCTGCCGCCCGCGCAGGCATGCCCGCCATCGTCAGCCATGACGAAGCCAGTCTGGCCAGTGGCGCGGCCGCCCGGGAGGTCAGCTGGCCTGAGTTGCGGCGCCAGGTGGCGTCGCTGGCACTGCACCTCCGGGCGCACGGCGTGGTGCCGGGCGACCGCGTGGCCGCCTACCTGCCGAATATTCCTGAAACCATGGTCGCTTTTTTGGCCACGGTAAGCCTGGGTGCCGTGTGGAGCGTGTGCGCCCCCGACATGGGGACTAACGCGGTGCTCGACCGCTTCAGGCAAATTGAGCCCAAGGTCCTGATTGCCTGCGACAGCGTGACCTACGGCGGGCGAGACTTTGACCGCACCGGCGTGCTGCTTGAGCTGCACGCCGCCTTGCCCAGCCTGCAACACGTCATTGTTCACAGCTTGTCAAGTGCTATTGATTCAATAGCGGGTAGCGCCCGGTTTTCCTGCACCATTGCCCAAAACGATGCTGAAACAGCAGCATTTGAGCCGCTCTGGCTGCCGTTTGAACATCCGCTGTGGATTGTTTATTCCAGCGGCACCACCGGCCTACCCAAACCCATCGTGCACGGCCACGGCGGTACGCTGATCGTCGCGCTGGCGCTCAAGGTTTTGCACAACGACATTGGTTGCAGTTATGCCGCCAACAGTTATGGCGAGCGCTACCACTGGTACAGCTCGACCGGCTGGGTCATGTGGAACGCGCAGGTCAGCGGCCTGCTCAACGGCACCACCTGCGTGATTTTTGACGGCAACCCTGGCGGTAGCAAGGAACGAGCAGACTGGACCACGCTGTGGCGCTTGGCGGCTCAAACCGGCGTGACCTTCTTTGGCGCAGGTGCGGCGTTTTATGCCAACTGCATGAAGGCGGGCGTCGATCTGGCAACCTGCGCGGATTTGTCCACGGTACGGGCGCTGGGCGCTACCGGCTCGCCTTTGTCGATAGATGCCGAGCAGTGGGGCATGCAGCAGTTTGAAAGCATCGGCACACCGGGCATGTGGTTTTGCAATATTTCGGGCGGTACTGACTTTGCCGGTGCCTTCATCGGTGGCAACCGGGAGCTGCCGCATGTCCCCGGCGAGATGCAATGCCGCCTGTTGGGCTGCGCTGTTGAGGCCTGGAACGAATCCGGCGAGGCCGTGACGGGCGAAGTCGGTGAACTGGTCTGCAGCCAGCCCATTCCCTCGATGCCGCTTTATTTTTGGGGTGATGAAGGCAACGCGCGCTATATCTCAAGCTACTTTGACATGTACCCAAATGTCTGGCGCCACGGCGATTGGCTCAAGGTCACAGCGTCCGGTGCTTGCATCATCTATGGCCGCAGCGACGCCACCATCAACCGCCACGGCCTGCGCATGGGCACCAGCGAGCTCTACAGCGCCATTGAGACCTTGCCCGAAGTGCTGGACTCGATGGTGGTGGACCTCGAATACCTGGGTCGCGAAAGCTATATGCCGCTGTTCGTCACCTTGCGGCCAGGCGTCACGCTGGACGACGCCATGCAAGCCAAGCTAAACAACGCCATTCGGCAAGCGTTGTCGCCGCGTTTTTTGCCCAATGCCATTTTTGAAGTGCCGGACATCCCGCGTACCCTGTCAGGCAAAAAGCAGGAGCTGCCGATTAAAAAACTGTTGCTCGGCCAACCGCTGGACAAGGTCGTCAACCGCGACGCAATGGCCAACCCGGCGTGCCTGGATTGGTATGTCGCGTTTGCGCGTGACTACGCGGCCAAGAAATTCTAGGCAGCAGGCTTGCGGTTCACCAGCACAATGCCTGCCGCCACCATTGCCAGTGCCGCCAGCAAACCTGGTGTCACGTTTTCTTTCAGCCACAGCGCGCCAAACAGCAGCGCAAACAAGGGCGTGCAAAACACAAACACCGAAATTTTGGTTGCCGGGTAGCGGCCCAGCATCCACATCCACGCCAGGTAGCTGGCAAACGCGCCGATGGCGGTTTGGAGCACCAGCGAGGTGATAGCAAAAGAGCTGAAATGCCAGACCCACACCTCACCAAGCGCCAGAGACAGTGCGGGAAACGTCAGCGCGCTCACGGCCAGTTGGTAAAGTAAAAGTTTTTCTGCCGAAACTTTGGCCAGGCTGGAGGCCCGGATCACCACGGTGGTCAGGCCCCACAACATGCCTCCGACGAGCGCCAGCAAGTCGCCACGGGCAGTGGCGGTGTGGTCGCCGGTGAACCCCTCGCGCAGCGCAAACACCACGGCTACAAACGCCGCCAGCAAGCCCACCCATTGCAGTCCGCGCAGCCGTTCTGACTTGACCCACCAGGGCAGCAGCACCGCCACCCAAAAGGGCGAGGTGTATAAAAACACCGTCAGGCGGGATGCGGTGGTGTACTGCAAACCCAGGTAAATACAGGCGAATTCCCCGCCAAACAAGGCGCCGGCCAGCAAGCCCGCCCTGAGCGAGCCATCGCGCTGGAACAGCGGCACACCGCGCCACAGACACCAGAGCAACAACAGTGCAGTGGCACCCAGCAGCCGGAGCGAGGCTTGAAACATCGGCGCAATCTCGGCAATCGTGGCCTTGATCAACACCTGCTGCAATCCCCAAAAAATGCAGCAGGCTAACAGCAGGGAAATGGCAAACAGGTCCAGGTGGGCTTTGCGTGAGGTCATTGGGTGATGTTAGCGTTGGTAAATCCATGGTCATGCGGGCCACTTGCGCGCGTGCTGCAGCTCACCCAACCGCGTCAGGGGCTTGCAGCGGCTGGACGCCAGCGCAGCGCCGAGCCGGACCGGGCGCGGCAGCTGAGCACTTTGCAGACCGTGCCATCCACCGGCTCAGCCTGCGCTCCCCCTGCACAAGCCTTGCGCGCCGGAAGGTCGTCACTCCTTGGGGCGATTGCAGGCTGATCATGCCGCCACTGCGCTGTCTCAGGCTGGGGTGAGCGCCGTGCGGCTGGCGTGGTGATCAAGCACTATTTACTACTAAAATAATAGCGCTTAGCCCTCGTGTTTCCTGCCCTAGAGGTTGTTTTTGCCTGCGATTTTTGCACCTGTGAAGCGCGTGACGCGCCTGCAGCGCTTACAGTGGGTGCTCGGTATAAAACTTTCCGCCGTGGAACAGCAGCGGCGCAGCGCCTTCGCGGTGGCAGCAGCGCTCGACCTCACCAACAAAAATTACGTGGTCGCCTTCCTCGTAACGGCTGCGGTTAAAGCATTCAAAGCTGGCCGCGGCGCCACTGAGCAGGGGCGCACCCGCCACGCCCTCGGTGAACGCTACGCCTTGCCAGCGGTCGTCATGCTTGCTGGCAAAGCGTTCAGCCAGCGCTTTTTGGTCAGCTGCCAGAATATTGATCGCGTAATGCGAGCCTTTTGACAGCGCTGCCATGGAGCTGGCCGCCTGTGACAGACTCCACAACACCAATGGCGGGGTTAAAGACACCGAGTTAAACGAGTTGGCTGTCAGGCCGACCAGCTCACCACTGGGCGTACGCGCGGTGACGATGGTGACGCCGGTGGCAAACATGGCCAGCGACGCGCGAAACTCGCGTTGAGAAAAGCTCGGCGCCCTGGCTTTGGGCGTGAGGGCGGGTGCAGTGGCAATTAGGGCAGGGGAGAGCATAGGGCGTAATTTACCTGAAGCGCCGCCCAATGGCTGGACGCGGGGCTCTCGCGCCTAGCGGGTAAACTCAAAACCATGAATATCCGCAAGCTGGTGCTAACCTGGAGTGTCATGCTGCCAGCCCTGTTAAGTGCTACGTTTTGTATAGCATCTGGTCTTGGTAGTTCCTTGCCTTGTGATGAGTTTGCTGCCAAATTACCGAACGTCCAGCGGGCCCTGTGCGAGTCGGCCCAGCTGCAGGCCAGTACCGCGCGAACCGTCAGCGGTCGCACGATCTGGGTGCGCGACATCCAACCCGACAACGCCACCGTTCGTGTGCTGGTGATCGGGGCGATTCATGGCGACGAGTTGTCGTCGGCATCACTGGCGCTGCACTGGATACGGCTGGCCGGTCAGCCCCCGCTTGATGCGCCGCAGGCCGTGCACTGGCGGTTTATACCGGCGCTCAATCCCGATGGGCTGTTTAACCACCCGCCGCGCCGTGTCAATGCCCACGGGGTGGATTTAAACCGCAATTTCCCCACGCCCAACTGGGCACGCGATGCCAAACTCTATTGGGAAAACCGTACCCGCAAAGACCCTCGCCGTTACCCCGGCACCACGCCATTGTCAGAACCCGAATCGCGCTTTGTGCACGACGAAATGCAGCGTTTCAAGCCGCAGCTGATCGTCAGCATTCACGCGCCCTACGGCGTGCTCGATTTTGATGGCCCGTCGGTACCACCGTCCCGTCTGGGACGTTTATATCTCGACCAGGTCGGCATATTTCCGGGGTCACTTGGCAACTACGGCGGCGTGCACAAGGGCGTGCCCGTGGTCACTATTGAGCTGCCCAACTCAACCCGCACCCCGCTTGACGCAGAAATGCGCCAAATGTGGCTAGACCTGCAGCGCTGGATTGGCGAGCGCCTCGGGCCGGTGCCCCGCGTGAACGCGCTGCACACACCCTGACATCGGCAGTGTCAATTGGCGCTATTTGAGCTTGCTGTAGGCCCGGTTCATTTCAGGCGCCTTACTGGTGTCCTGCAAGCCACGTTTGAGATCCCGCTGCGCCTGCTGAACCACGGCATCAGGCGCATCAGCCGTCATGTCGGTCGATTGGTCGCGCTCATGCGGCATGCTCAGGCTCGCCTCAACAGACGCGTCATGCGGTGTTGGCGCGCGCTCCACTGCCGCATTGTCAGGCTTCGGCTGCCTGGGAGGCATGCCCTTGCCGACAGCAGCGGTTTCTTTCTTGCGCGGGGTTTGGGGTGTGCTCATAAGGGTTTCCTGCTTTCCTGCGTTGAGGACAACGCTTTAAATACCCACTATCGGCGATCACGCATGGCTGCGGTGTAGTCGCGCAAAAGCAGCCGGTGTAGGA
>JANXTM010000092.1 GCA_025352405.1 Polaromonas sp. | reverse complement strand
AACGCAGCAGCTTCCCTGGTGGTGGCTGAAGTCGTGGTGCTGGCTGCTGGCATTTTCTCGCGTTACGTACTGAACTCGGCCCTTATCTGGTCTGACGAGCTAGCGCAGATACTGTTCATCTGGCTGGCGATGCTGGGCTCGGTGGTGGCGCTACGGCGCGGCGAGCACATGCGAATGACGACACTGGTGGCCAAGGCGAGTCCTGAGGTTCGTGCCGTGCTGGAAGCCCTAGCGCTGGCTAGTGCCGTGCTTTTCATGGGCTTTATCCTGATGCCAGCCTATGAATACGCCGAGGAGGAGCGCTTCATGATGATGCCAGCGCTGAATTTGCCTGGCTCGTGGCGCGCCGCAGCGTTGCCGGTGGGCATGGCCCTGATGCTGCTGGCTGCGCTGCTCCGTATGGTCGCGCAGGTGCAACTGAAAACCATAGCGGTAGCCGTCGGCGTTATTGGTGTGATTGCCGTCGGCTTGGTACTGCTTCAACCGGTGCTGGCAACGCTGGGGAATGCCAACCTCATTGTGTTTTTCGTGATCATGATCGGCGCCTGTGTGCTGGCCGGCGTTCCGATTGCCTTTGCTTTCGGGCTGGCGACATTCAGCTACCTGTCATTGACCACGACCACCCCGATCGTGGTGATGGTGGGTCGAATGGGAGAAGGACTCTCGCACCTGATCTTGCTGGCGGTGCCTCTGTTTGTTTTTCTCGGTTTGCTGATCGAGGTGACGGGTATGGCGCGCCGGTTGATCGGCTTTCTGGCTTCTTTGCTGGGCCACGTGAAGGGCGGTTTGTCTTACGTCCTGATCGGCGCCATGTATCTGGTGTCGGGTATTTCGGGCTCCAAGGTTGCGGACATGGCGGCGATCGCGCCGGCTCTGTTCCCGGAGATGCGCAAGCGCGGCGCCAAGCCCGGCGAGCTGGCGGCCCTGTTGTGTGCCACCGGAGCGCAAACTGAAACCATACCGCCCAGCCTGGTGCTGATTACCGTGGGTTCGGTCACCGGGGTGTCGATCACCGCGCTGTTCACTGGCGGGCTAATGCCAGCGCTGGTGGTTGGGTTTTTTATTGCGGCCGTGGTCTGGTACCGCTACCGCAATGAGGATCTTTCGGGCGTGACCAAAAGCACCAAGCGCGAGATCTGGAAAAGCCTGCTGGCGGCTGCCCCAGCGCTGGCCTTGCCTTTCATCATTCGCTTCGCTGTGGTCGAAGGCATTGCGACTGCCACCGAGGTTTCAACCATTGGTATCGTCTATTCCTTTATCGTGGGACTGCTGATCTACCGCGAGTTTGACTGGAGCCGACTGCGCCCTATCCTGATCGACACAGCTTCGCTGTCGGGCGCCATTTTGCTGATTATCGGGGCGGCTACTGGCATGGCTTGGGCCTTGACGCAGTCGGGATTTTCCAACGCGCTGGCGCAGGCAGCAGGGCGTCTGCCCGGTGGGCACTACACTTTTCTTGCAGCGTCGATTGTGGGTTTCATCATTTTGGGTAGTATTCTGGAAGGTATACCGGCTATCGTCCTGTTTGGTCCCCTGCTTTTTCCAGTGGCGCACCAGGTTGGTGTGCACGAGGTGCACTACGCCATGGTGGTGATCCTGGCGATGGGCATCGGCCTTTTTGCGCCGCCTTTTGGCGTGGGCTACTATGCGGCCTGTGCTGTTGGCCGGGTGGACCCGGCCGAGGGCATCAGGCCGCTGTATGGTTACCTCGTAGCGCTGCTCCTTGGCGTGATAGTGATTGCCGCCGTGCCCTGGTTTTCCATCGGATTTCTCTGATTCAGGCTGACGCTGGTTTTCGCGCTGGCGGTGCAATCGGCGGTGTCGCCTGGCCTTATGCTTGTAGCGGCCTGCGCTTGAGCGTCAGGATCAGCCCGAACGCTTGAACCGCACCCGTACCCATGAGAAAAATACCGAATTTTGTTCTACTCCGCGCTTTTGAGGCGGCTGCCAGGTTGCAGAGTTTTACACTTGCTGCCCATGAGTTGCACCTGACGCCATCAGCCATCAGCCACCAGGTCAAGGAACTGGAAGAGTATTTCGGATTGCCGCTCTTCATCCGCCGCAACAGGCGAGTTGAGGTCACTGCGGAGGGGCGGCGCCTATTTTTAAGCCTAGCCCGTATTTTGGATGCCCTGGAGGCGACCTGCAGCGAGGTGGCGCTGGCGCCGCGTGAGCAGGTTCTTACCCTTTACTGTGCACCCAGCCTGGCGGTGAAATGGCTGGGTCCGCGGCTGCCGGATTTCATGCTGGCGCACCCCAACATCACCATTCGCCTGTCGTCTGGCGCAGAACCGATTGATCTGACACAGGTGCGGGAAATTGATGTGGCAATTTCCTATGGCTACGCCCATGAGCATTCGGGTATTGACATCACGCCTCTTGGCAGGGAGCGGATCGTGCCCATGGGCTCACCTTTGCTGATTAACCGGGCATTGCCTGGTCCGGCTCAATTGGCCACGTTGCCGCTCATTGAGTCACAGCTGAGTCAGGTGACCTGGCGCGACTGGTTCAATTTCAACGAACTGACGATGCCTGTACGTCCCCGGACATCGTTCGATCGGGGCGCGCTGGCCATCTCTGCGGCGGTTGATGGCATGGGTATTGCATTGGAGAGTGTGCGGCTGGCGGAGAGGGAAATCGCCCGGGGGGATTTGGTTGAATTGGGTGCCGGGGAGTTCCGCCCGTTGTCGCGTGAGACACATTTTTTTTCGCAGCGTGTCAACGAACAGCATGTGGAAAAAGTCAGAGCTTTTCGCGAGTGGCTTTTCGGCAAAGTTTTCATTGACAGCGGTGCGTCTGGCGTTTGACCTCGACGCGCTGGCCAGTCGCGCTATCTCGTGGGTCTGTCGGATCCGTTGACGTGGTGTAACGCTGGGGTCTGCAAGGTTGGCTGTTGGTCGCAAACAGGGACGTCCGGCTACTGTCCTACAACTGCTTGAGGGTGAAGCTTATCTCGGGGCCACAGCAGTGCGTTTAGCATCAATTTAGGCGGGATATTGCCTCCCAGCGCTGCTGCATCGGGACGTGTCGCTAGTAACAGTTTCATTGTGACCTGAGCCGGTCAAAACACTTTTTATGTAGAGACCACTATGGATACTCGCGCCAGTTTTTCGCCGCTGACCTCACCGATCTCTGTAGTTTTAATCTTGTTCAATATGGATGCCGCTCCCACTGGAGTTGTGCGAAAAGCAGCGACATAAGTGGGACCTATTTTCGTTGACAGGGTAGGGATGGTGACAAGGTTGCGGCAGAGGCTTTTCCCCGCGCGAGTCGCAGTCACTGCGGGGGGGGGGGCAGAGACCGCGGCGACGGCTCCATCTATTGGCAGTAGCGTACGTTTTCAGGCAAACATTGCGGAATTTTTGCTCATTACCCGACTGAAGGCTCGTTGCCAGCCGAAGCCGTCGACCGACATACTGGAGCGCGCTTCACACATTGTCTTTGTGACCTGCAAAAACTGGTTTGTAACGCCTGACGGGCAAACCGCTGCGCGTTGCACGCCGCTGTGATGTCTGGGGACCTGATTGGCTTTTCCTTTTCATCCTTTTGTTTTATTGGACATTCCATGCACACCGCAACCATTGACTTGCTGCTTGACTACGAAGTCACGCACCCTGCGCATTTCCTGTTTCACATAGAGGCCGCTTTTCATGATGCCCACCGCACGGTTGAAGAGCGCCTGAGCATCACGCCGAGCATGAAGGTGCGTACTTTTTGCGATGAACGCAGTGGCAACCGTTTCGTCCGGCTGGACGCGCCCAAGGGCGTGCTGTCTGTCAACTACCACGCGAAAGTAGAGATCAACACCGGCCCGCAACCGTTGCATCTGGACGAATCGCCAGTGACGTCTGTCCCCGATGACGTGCTGCGCTACCTCATGCCTAGCCGCTACTGTGAGTCAGACGTGATGAGCCGCGCAGCGCAGCAGCTGTTTGGTCATTTGCCGCAAGGGTTGAGCCGGGTTCGTGCGATTGAAATCTGGCTTCACGAGTCGATTTATTACATGCCAGGATTCAGTAATTCGACCACCACCGCGCAGGAAGTATTTGTGCAGCGGGCGGGCGTGTGCCGTGACTTTGCACACCTGGGCATCACGCTGTGCCGGGCCCTGAATATCCCGGCGCGGCTGGTGGTGGGTTACGTCTATTTTGAAGAACCGCCGCAAGATTTTCATGCTGTGTTTGAAGTCTGGCTGGACCATCAGTGGGTGCAGTTTGACGGTACCAAAATGGCGCCACTCGACCGCTTGGTACGGGTAGGCACCGGACGCGATGCCAAAGACGTGGCCTTCGCCACGATTTTTGGTGGCGTGCAAATGCTGCGCAAGGAGCTGATGGTAGATGAGGGCGATATACCCGCTTCCAAGCAGGTAAACGCTACACCGCCAGCCTTGTCGCTGGTCAGTTCTGGCGCCGGCATGCTTTACGACTTGTAACTGTCGTCAAGCTGGTCAAGCTTGCAAATCAGCGATGGCCAGGCAAATGCACCGCCCATGCCACCGGTTTGCATGCGTATGGCCTTTTCCACGCCCTTGATGATGAGCGAGTTGACCTGCGGCAGGCTTGCAAAGCGAGTGCGGCCCTGACTCCCAGGGATAACAACCACTGACTGCTTGGGTTAAACGTGTATAGCCTTCTTGCAGAAGTTAAGGCAAACTTGTAGGGAGAATTTGTAAGTCAGGCCAGCAGTGTGGGTCCCCGCTTGAACCGATCGCCGTTCACGAAACCCGAGGCGGTTCAGAATCGGAACTGGAACTGTCTGCCTAAACTCGAATTGAGTAGTTACTCTTGCCTTAAGTGATGATGATGACTGATTATGCAAACGTTTCATTCTTCCACCGCGTCATCTGAAACGCTTGAACATGAATTTAATGTGCTGCAAACGCACAGCATTGAACGCTGGAATCAAAATCAACTGCTAGTTCAGAGCGAAGGTCGTGGCTGGTCCAATCTGTATGCGGCCGTTGCAACTGTCAACAGCTGGTCCGGAACGCTTAACCCGACTGGCCACTATTGCATTGGATTTTGCCTGCGCGGGCCTGCTCAATTGCGGGTAAGAATC
>JANXTM010000067.1 GCA_025352405.1 Polaromonas sp. | reverse complement strand
ATGTAGACCACCCGAGTTTTGGCATGGCCGTGATTGGCCGCATGCTTGATGCCCAGGGGTTTCGGGTTGGCATCATTGCCCAGCCAGACTGGCAGAGCGCCGAGCCCTTCAAGGTGCTGGGCAAGCCAAATCTGTTCTGGGGCGTGACGGCCGGCAACATGGACAGCATGATCAACCGCTACACGGCTGACCACAAAATTCGCTCCGATGATGCTTACACACCCGGCGACATCGGCGGCAAGCGCCCCGACCGCGCAGCGCTGGTGTATTCGCAGCGCTGCCGGGAGGCGTACAAGGAAGTCCCCATCATTCTGGGCGGCATTGAAGGCTCACTGCGCCGTATTGCCCATTACGACTATTGGTCGGACAAAGTTCGCCGTTCCGTCGTGATCGATGCGAAATGCGATTTGCTGCTGTATGGCAATGCCGAGCGCGCAATTGTTGAAATCGCCCACCGCCTGGCGGCCAAAGAAACGATGGCGACCATGACGGATATTCGCGGCACCGCGTTTATCCGGCGTGCCGGTGATGAAACATCGCAAGGCTGGTTTGAGATTGACTCCACCAGCGTCGATGCACCGGGCCGGGTCGAGGCGCATGTGAATCCCTACATGATGATCTCGGACGTGGCGAAAGAGCAGGGCGCAACCTGTGCGCGTGAGGATGAGGCGGCTGGAGTTGCGGTGCAGGCCGAGGCCACGGGCTCGCCCGTTGTGGCAAACATGGCCAAAACCAACCCCGCCATCAAGCCGCTCACTTTCGTTGCCAACCCCGCCTTGTCCCACATGCAGGGCAAGATCCGGGTGCCGCCGCGCGACCGCTCCGTGATTCGCCTGCCGTCCTATGAACAGGTCAAAAGCGACGCCGTGCTGTACGCTCACGCCAACCGGGTGCTGCATCTGGAAACCAATCCCGGCAACGCACGTGCACTGGTGCAAGCCCATGGTGAAGGCGCTACAGCCCGTGATGTGTGGATCACGCCGCCGCCGATTCCCCTGACCACCGCCGAGATGGACTACGTGTTCGACCTGCCTTACGCACGCAGCCCGCACCCGCGCTACGCTGACGACAACGGCAGCCATGACCACACCACCAAAATCCCGGCGTGGGAGATGATCCGCTTTTCAGTCAACATCATGCGGGGTTGTTTTGGTGGCTGCACCTTCTGCTCCATCACCGAGCACGAAGGCCGCATTATTCAGAGCCGGTCTGAAGACTCGGTAATTCGCGAGATTGAAGCGATACGCGACACCGTCAAGGGCTTTACCGGCGCGATTTCTGACCTGGGGGGTCCGACGGCCAACATGTACCGCATCGGCTGCAAGAGCCCCGAGATTGAAGCCGCCTGCCGCAAGCCCAGCTGCGTTTACCCTGGCATCTGCTCGAACCTCAACACCGACCACAACCCGCTCATCAAGATGTACCGCCGTGCGCGGGCGCTCAAGGGCGTGAAGAAAATCCTGATCAGCTCGGGCCTGCGTTACGACCTGGCCGTCCAAAGTCCCGAGTACGTCAAGGAGCTGGTCACGCACCACGTTGGTGGCTACCTGAAGATTGCGCCCGAACACACCGAGCAGGGGCCACTTACCAAAATGATGAAGCCCGGCATCGGCAGCTATGACAAGTTCAAGACGCTGTTTGAAAAGTACAGCCTGGAAGCCGGTAAAAAACAGTTTCTGATTCCCTACTTTATCGCTGCACACCCCGGCACCAGTGACGAAGACATGATGCATTTGGCGCAGTGGCTCAAGAAAAACGGCTTCAGGGCGGACCAGGTGCAAACCTTTTACCCGAGCCCGATGGCCACGGCCACGGCGATGTACCACACCAACAAGAACCCGCTGCGCAAGGTCACGCGTGACAGCGAAACGGTAGACATCGTGCGCGGAGAAAAGCGCCGCCGCCTGCACAAGGCCTTTTTGCGCTACCACGACCCCAACAATTGGCCGCTGCTGCGTGACGCGCTCAAGACCATGGGACGGGCTGATCTGATTGGCAATGGCAAGCACCACTTGATCCCAACATTCCAGCCGCTGACAGACGGTACCTACCAAAGTGCCCGGCGCAAGAACTCGACGCCGTTGGTTAAGACTTCAGCGGTGGCATCACCTGTCAAGGGCCGTATTTTGACGCAGCACACGGGCTTGCCACCACGCGACAATGGGTCGGCCAAAATTCGGCCTGCCAATTTTCCGAAAGCCTCGCGAAAAGTGCGTTGACGGGCTAAAACGGCCGCGTCCGAAGAGCCTTTTTCAAGGCTTTTTGTGTTTGTGGTCGCCAAGGTTTACCGGCAAATTCGGCCAGAAGAAAGTCAATCAATAAACGGATGCGCCGGGGCGCATCTGCCCGGTAGGGAGCCAGCCAGTGGATGTCAGCGTCTGGCATGGACCAGGCGGGCAGCACGCGCACCAGCTTCCCGGATGCCAACTGCGGTGCAATGTCCCACAGACTGCGCAGCATGATGCCGCGGCCGTCCAGGCACCAGTCACGCACCAGCTCGCCAGAGTTGCTCGCTAGCGGGCCGCTGACCCGTACGCGTGAAGGCGTTGTTTCCCCTTCTTTATGCAACGGCCAGATGTCGAAGCGCTGCCCGCCTGCATGGCCATTTTCCCGGACCAGCAGGCAAGCATGCTGCTGCAGCTCATCCAGGCCGACCGGTGCGCCGTGCTGTTGGATATAGCGTGGCGATGCCACCAGAACGCGCTGGTTTTCGGCCAGACGCCGCGACACCCATTGCGCCGCTTGCCGTCCCTGCACAGACCACAGCCAGATCGCACCGTCAAACCCGTCGAGCGCCAAGTCGGGTAGGTGCTCCGTGAGCTGCAGTTGTATGTCGATGCGCGGGTAGCGCTCTTGAAAGCGCGCCAGGGTTGGCCCTAGCCAGAGGCGGCCAAAACCAAAGGTCGATACCAGCCGTATCAGGCCGGTGGGCTCAGCTTTGCGTTCCTGAAGCTCGGCTTCCAGCGCAGTGAAGCCTTGTAGCAGTGCGTGTGCGCGATCGCACATCGTTTCGCCCTCGGCGGTGGGGCTCACGCGCCGGGTGGTGCGCTGGAACAGGCGCTGACCCAAACTGGCCTCCAGGGCCGCAAGCCGTTTGGTCACAGCCGATGGTGCCATCTCCAGGCTCAGCGCGGCGGCGCTCAGGCTGCCGTGATCGCGTATGGCCAGTACAAGCTCCAGATCATTTCGATCCATTTATTCTTTTTTAGAAATAATTAATTGCTTAATTATTGCTTGAATAAATCAGCGTACATCTACAAAATCCAGGGGTGATAAAAAAATACAGAAGTTCTTCGTGCAAACCCGTTTCATGTCGTTCGCATTCGGTTGAAGCTGATGTTTGAGGACTTTTCATCGTCTGACATAAGAGGCCCCGCTGGGACACTGCACACGCTGCGGGGTGGTTGTGGCGCACCCCTTTTGCTGTTGCATGGCCATCCCCAGACGCATGCCATGTGGCACCAGGTTGCCTCCCGCCTGGCAGAGCTCTTCACGGTGGTGATGATGGACCTCCGTGGCTACGGGGATTCCGCAAGGGTCGCCAGCGATGCGCAGCACGCTGCATATTCAAAACGGGCTATGGCGCTGGATGCCATGGTCGTGATGCAGCACCATGGGTTTAACCGCTTTCAGGTGCTGGCGCATGATCGGGGCGCGCGGGTGGCGCACCGGCTGGCTGCAGATCATCCAATGGCGGTCGAGCGCCTGATGCTGCTGGACATCGCGCCCACATTGGGCATGTATGCCAACACCAGCGAAGCTTTTGCCACGGCTTACTGGCACTGGTTTTTTCTGATTCAGCCGTCACCGTTGCCTGAAGCGTTGATCGGGTCTGACCCTGTCCGCTATGTCCGCAGCGTGATGGGCAAGCGCCATGCAGGCCTGGCCGCCTTTGCCCCACAGGCGCTCGCTGAGTACGAGCGGTGCGCGCAGATTCCTGGTACGGCTTTCGCCATTTGCGAGGACTACCGCGCCTCCAATACGATTGACCTTGAGCACGATCGCGCTGATGTGGCTGCCGGCCGCGCCTTGTCGCAACCCCTTCACGTGTTGTGGGGAGAGCACGGCGCGGTCGGCCAGTGCTTCGACGTACTGGCACTGTGGCGCGAGCGGGCAGCTGACGTTACCGGACTTAGAGTGCCCTGTGGCCATTACATTGCCGAAGAAGCACCTGAACTTCTCGTGCACCAGGCCCTTGATTTTTTTAAACCCCTGAACCAGAGAAATTAAACATGAGCAAAAAACGTATAGCTGTAATAGCCGGCGATGGCATTGGCAAGGAGGTCATGCCTGAAGGCCTGCGCGTGATGGACGCGGCAGCCCGCAAGTTTGGCATTGACCTTCAATTTGACCACTTCGATTTCTCGAGCTGGGACTATTTTGAAAAGCACGGACAGATGCTGCCGGACAACTGGAAAGACCAGATTGGCGGGCACGATGCGATTTATTTCGGGGCGGTGGGCTGGCCTGAAAAAATAGCAGATCATGTGTCACTGTGGGGGTCTTTGCTGCTTTTCCGCCGCGAGTTTGACCAGTACATCAACCTGCGCCCGGCACGCCTGATGCCCGGCATTATTGCACCGGTCGTGCGCCGAGATGGCAGCCCGCGTTTGCCAGGGGAGATTGACTTTTACATCGTGCGTGAAAACACCGAAGGCGAATATTCCAGCATTGGGGGCAAGGCCTTCCCGGGTACTGACCGCGAGTTTGTGTTGCAACAGTCCGTATTTACGCGTATTGGGGTTGACCGTGTGCTCAAGTTTGCGTTTGAGCTGGCCCAAACACGGCCGAAAAAACACCTTACAAGTGCGACCAAATCCAACGGCATTTCAATCTCCATGCCGTACTGGGATGAGCGTGTGGTGGAGATGGCCAAGGGCTACCCCGAGATAAGGCTCGACAAGTTTCACATCGACATCCTCACAGCACATTTTGTGCAGCGCCCCGACTTTTTTGATGTGGTAGTTGCCAGCAACCTGTTCGGTGACATTCTCAGTGACTTGGGCCCGGCGTGCACCGGCACGATTGGCATTGCGCCAAGTGCCAATTTGAACCCGGAGCGCAAATTTCCGTCCTTGTTTGAACCGGTGCACGGATCAGCGCCAGACATTGCGGGCCGCCAGATTGCCAACCCGATTGGGCAGATATGGTGCGGCGCAATGATGCTTGAGTTCCTCGGGCACAAGGATGCACATGATGCGGTGCTTGCAGCGATTGAAAAAGTTCTTGCGCCGCACAGTGGTGCGCCGCGAACTCCCGATCTGGGCGGAAACGGGTCCACCGCGGACGTCGGCAAGGCTATTGCAGCTGCACTTGGGTGAGATTGTGCGAGCCGGTCTTTAACTATATTTTGTCAATCGATAAATTTATTGCCCTCATGAACGAATAAGTCTTGCGGGCGCTGAAAACAGACTAGAATCCGCCTCCGCATGCTCGAAAAAACCGATGCTGTGTTGACACCTTGGACACCCATGGCTCTAATTGTCATCATCATATAAACTGCGCATGCTGCTTCCCGTTGACATCGTTAAATCGTGCTCTGGAAGCCACTTTTTTTAGAGACAAGCACATTAACTATTTATCAACGAGGGGCTTCTTGTGAACAAGACTGAACTGATCGAGCACATTGCCAAGCACGCTGACATTTCCAAAGCTGCTGCGACGCGCGCACTGGAGTCAACCATTGGTGCTGTGAAAACCACTTTAAAAAAAGGAGGCTCTGTTTCTCTGGTGGGTTTTGGTACATTTGCTGTGGGCAAACGCGCTGCCCGCGTCGGTCGCAATCCGCGTACCGGCGATGCGATTAAAATCAAGGCTGCCAAGGTTCCAAAGTTTCGTCCGGGAAAAGCGCTCAAGGACGCTTTGAACTGATGCAGACGGATTAAAAAGTTTAAGGTGGGGTGCTTAGCTCAGTTGGTAGAGCAGCGCCCTTACACGGCGTAGGTCGGCGGTTCGAGCCCGTCAGCACCCACCACAAACTAAAATAATGAACATAGGCGAACCAGGTGGTTCGCCTTTTTCATTGGTGATTCTGGTTCGGTTTTTTGCCCATGCGGACTCGCGCCACATGCTGTTTTTTTGCTCCTTGTTGGATCTACAGGAAATTCGAGATGTTTGATTTCATTCGCAAGCACACCAAGATTACGATGGGTTTGCTTTTTTTATTGATTGTTCCGTCCTTCATCCTGTTTGGCCTGGATGGCTACAACAAATCCAGGGACCACGGTACGGTTGTCGCAAAAGTAGACGGGCAAGACATTCTTCAATCGGAATGGGACAAAGCACACCTTCAAGAGGTAGATCGGATGCGCGCGTCCATGCCTTCGCTGGATGCCAAGCTACTTGACTCACCCGAGGCCCGCTATGCCACACTGGAGCGCTTGGTCCGTGAACGGGTGCTGGCCGCTGCCGCCACCAAACTCAAGCTCAACACCAGCGACCAGCGCCTGGCCCGGGAGATCCAGGAGAACCCGGACATTGCCTCACTGCGAAAGCCTGACGGCACGCTGGACATGGAGCGCTATCGCCAATTGCTCGGCAGTCAGGGCCTCAGCCCGGAGATGTTTGAGGCCAACGTGCGTTCTGATCTTTCAAACCGACAGGTGCTCGTTGGTATTGCCAGTAGCGGGTTCTCCACAGCACGTGCTGCTGATACGGCGCTCAACGCTTACTTCGAAAAACGCGAGATTCAGATTGCACGTTTTTCTGCAACCGATTACGCCGCCCGGTTAAATCCCGCCGACGCTGACCTTGAGCAGTTTTACAAAGCCAACGAAAGCCTTTTTCAGGCCCCAGAGCAAGCCAACATCGAATACGTGTTGCTGGATGTTGAGAGTGTCAAAAAAGGCATTACTGTCAGTGAAGCAGACCTCAAGGCGTACTACGACCAGAACATACAGCGCCTGAGTGGCGCTGAAGAGCGCCGCGCCAGCCACATCCTCATTGCAGTATCGAAAACCGCACCTGAAGCGGACCGCCAGAAAGCAAAAGCCAAAGCGGTCGAACTTTCGGCTCTGGTCAAAAAATCACCTGATTCCTTTGCCGATGTGGCTCGCAAGAATTCCCAGGACACAGGCTCTGCCCCAAGCGGTGGCGACCTCGACTTTTTTGCACGTGACGCCATGGTCAAACCGTTTTCAGACGCCGCTTTCAGTATGAAAAAAGGCGATATCAGTGACGTGGTGGAGTCCGAGTTTGGCTACCACATCATCAAGCTCACGGATGTCAAGACACCCAAGCAGCGCAGTTTTGAAGAGATGAAAGCAGAACTGGAAGCCGATGTGAAAAAACAGCAGGCACAGAAGAAATTCTCTGAAACTGCAGAAGCTTTCACAAATGGCGTGTACGAGCAGTCAGACAGTCTCAAGCCGATTGCTGACCGGCTCAAGCTTGAAGTCAAAACGGCAACCGGCATATTGCGCAAACCACTGCCCGGCGCCGCAGGTGCCTTCGCCAATCCGAAGTTTTTAAATGCCATTTTTTCGCCGGATGCGATAGAGAAAAAACGCAATACCGAGGCTGTTGAAGTGGCTTCAAGCCAGCTGATTTCTGGCCGCATCACCCAGTACACTCCGGCCCGTACCCGGCCACTGGCCGAGGTCAAAGACATCGTGCGTCAGCGCTGGCTGGCCGTGCGTGGTGCTGAAGAAGCGCGCAAAGACGGAACCGCAAAACTGGCCGCATGGAAAGCCAACCCAGCGTTGGCAGTGCTGCCCGAATCATTGGTGGTGTCTCGCGACCAGACGCAAAAGCAGTCGTCCCAGCTGGTAGATGCAGCCCTAAGAACCGACGCCTCAAAACTGCCTGCCTTCAGCGGTGTCGACCTTGGCACTCCAGGCTATGTGATCATCAAAGTCAACAAGGTGACACCCCGTGAGCCTTCGCCAGAAGCCACACTCAAACAAGAGCGCAGTCAGGTTGCGCAGTGGTGGACATCTGCTGAAAATATGGCCTACTACAACATCCTCAAAGAGCGTTTCAAGACCACCATCCAGGTGGCCAAGCCAGTTGTTGCCAAACCCGGCGCACAAGTCGGCGCAGAAACCGGCGTAACGCAGTAAACACACGCGAAGTTGCCGCTATAATAGAGATCTACGGTGGCTGTAGCTCAGTTGGTAGAGTCCAGGATTGTGATTCCTGTTGTCGTGGGTTCGAGCCCCATCAGCCACCCCAA
>JANXTM010000043.1 GCA_025352405.1 Polaromonas sp. | reverse complement strand
GGCCGGTGGCGGTTTCGGCCGAGGTCATGACGGCGTCGGTGCCGTCCAATACCGCATTGGCCACGTCGGAAACTTCGGCGCGGGTCGGTATCGCATTGAAAATCATCGATTCCATCATCTGGGTCGCGGTGATTGCCAGCTTGTTGGAGGCGCGCGCCATCTTGATCATGCGTTTTTGTAGTGCCGGCACGGCGGCATTGCCGACCTCGACCGCTAGATCGCCACGAGCGACCATAATGCCGTCCGATGCGTCCAGGATTTCCTGCAAGACAGGAATCGCCTCGGCACGTTCGATCTTGGCAATCAGCGCGGGCTTGTGCTTGAAAGGCGCTGCCGCCGCGTCGCACAGCAAGCGGGCCATGTTCATGTCGCCCGCGTTCTTCGGGAAGCTGACCGCCTCGTAGTCCGCCTGAAAACCCATCGCGGTCTTGATGTCTTCCATGTCCTTGGCGGTCAGGGCCGGGGCCGTCAGCCCGCCGCCCTGTTTGTTGATGCCCTTGTTGTTGGACAGCTCACCGCCAAGCTTGACGGTGGTGATGACTTCTTCGCCGAGAACGGCATCTACCGTCAGCACGATCAGGCCGTCATTGAGCAGCAGCACATCACCCGACCTGACATCACGCGGCAGCTCTTTGTAGTCTAGCCCCACACCCTTGATGTCGCCCGGTTCGGTGCGTGATGCATCAAGCACAAATTTTTCACCCGGCACCAAAAGAACCTTGCCTTCGGCAAACTTGCCGACACGTATTTTCGGGCCTTGCAAGTCGGCCATGATGGCCACCTCAACCCCGGCGCGCTGGGCTACTTCACGCACGATCGCTGCAAGGTTGATATGGTCCTGGGCCTTACCGTGGCTAAAGTTCAGCCGAACCACGTTCACGCCCGCGCGAATCATTTTTTCCAGCAGCACTGGATCGCTTGATGCAGGGCCAAGGGTAGCAACGATTTTGGTAGCGCGACGAGACATTGAAACTCTCCATGTAATTTAGTTTCTCATTCTCACATGAAACCAGGGGGCACCCAGTTACCAACCGGTTACCTGCAGATTGCTTGCAGCGCGATGTACAGGGCTACGCCTGATCTTTGGAAACCAGTGGAAGGAAACACGGGATTGACACGGAGCATCAGCAGCAACCCTGTGCCCGAAGCCGATTTAAGCTACTTTTTCCCGCCAAATAGAGCCAGTCGAGCAGCAGTGCGTCTGACCCTTCAAGGTAAGCCCTGCAGATTCTGCAGAAATGATGCCGGCGGGAATCGGGATGCCGTCAGAGTCAGCTTGACGCGCATCATGCGAGCGGCAAAAAGAGGGGCTTTACCCAATGCGTGCCATTTTTAAATGCAAAAGTGGCTCTGCGGCAATAAATACGGGCGCCATACGCTATTGAAACAATAGCATATGAACTCTAGAAACTAACCGGCAGCGCGTTGTTGCAGTATGTCAAAAGCGGGCAGGGTCTTGCCCTCCAGTACTTCCAAAAACGCGCCGCCACCGGTCGAGATGTAGTCCACCTGATGCGCGATGCTGTACTTGGCAATGGCCGCCACGGTGTCGCCGCCGCCTGCAATTGAAAACGCACGGCTGGCCGCAATCGCGCGGGCAATGCCTTCAGTGCCGTGCGAGAAAGCATCAAACTCGAACACGCCCACCGGGCCGTTCCACACAATCGTGCCGGCGGCCATCAGCTGGGCCGCCAATATGGCGGTGGTTTGGGGGCCGATGTCCAGAATCAGGTCATCGTCGGCGACATCGTTCGCAGCCTTGATGGTGGCTGTGGCCGTGGCCGAGAAGGTTTTGGCCGTCACGACATCAACGGGAATAGGCACCGCAGCACCGCGCGCTTTCATGGCTTCAATCACCGCGGTCGCCTCTGCCAACAAGTCTTTTTCAGCCAAGCTTTTGCCGATGTTCAAGCCCGCTGCAAGCATGAAGGTGTTGGCGATGCCGCCGCCGACAATCAGCTGGTCGACATTGTTGGCCAGCGCCTTCAAAATCGTGAGTTTGGTGGACACCTTGCTGCCCGCCACAATCGCCACCAGCGGCCGGCGCGGGTTGGTCAGGGCTTTTGAAATGGCGTCCATCTCCGCCGCCAGCAGCGGCCCGGCACAAGCGGTTTTAGCGTACTGGGCAATGCCGTAAGTGGAGGCTTCGGCGCGGTGCGCTGTGCCAAAGGCGTCGTGTACAAATATGTCGCACAGGGCAGCCAGTTTGCGCGCCAGTGTTTCGGTATTTTTTTTCTCGCCGATATTGAGGCGGCAGTTTTCAAGCAGCACCACCTCGCCCGGTTTGACGCTGACGACGCCGGCACCATCTGCCCAGTTGGACACCAGGGGCACGTCGCGTTTCAGGATTTCGCCAAGACGCTGCGCAACGGCGGCCAAAGAATCTTCGGGCTTGAATTCGCCTTCTACCGGCCGGCCCAGATGGGAAGTGACCATGACGGCAGCCCCCGCATCCAGCGCCATCTGGATGCACGGCACCGAGGCCCGGATGCGCGTATCTTCCGTGATGCGGCCGTAGGCGTCCAACGGCACGTTCAAGTCAGCACGGATAAAAACACGCTGGCCTTTAGCAAGGCCCTGGGCACACAGGTCAGAAAAACGGATGAAGTTCATGTTGGGCGGGGTAAGTTGAATCGTTCAGGCCATACGGCTTGAGAGCGCAAATTGTAGGCTGAAGCCTTCACCAGCCGGAGCCGCGGAACTGGCTTTGCCAGGCCGCAGGCGCGGCGGCTCTCTCGGGGCTGAGCGCTGCAGCTCTAAATCCGCCTGCGCGGATTTGGACAGCGCAAAGGGCAAGTGCCTCTGGCACGAGCTCGTCCAGAGAGCTTGCGCTTTGCGCGCAACCTGACCGGCTCATTTCCCTTCAAGCTAGGGCCGTGGAACTGGCTTTGCCAGGCCGCAGGCGCAGCGGCCCCCTCGGGGGGCAGAGAGCTACACGAAGTGAGCGAACGTGGGGGCCATATTCACCAGCCGAGCCCCATGTGCAGCGGCAGATATACCGCCATTCCAGCCAGGATGGTGCCCAGCACACCCTTGCGCCAGTAAAACCAGGCAGCACCAAAGGCTGCGGCAAACAGGCGGGCGTCTTTCCAGGTCGTGACAAGGTGGCCCTGGGTCATCACAATCTCGGGCACGATGACGGCGGCCAACGCAGCGATTGGTGCGTAGTGCAGCCCCCGCTGCGCCCAGGCCGGCAAGGTCCAGGGTTTACTGGAAAGAAAGAAAAAGCAGCGCGTGAGAACAGTCATCACGGCCATACCCAAAATGGTGACCACAGTCCAGAGGGTGGTGTCGTTCATGGTGCGTCGCCTGGTGATGCAGATGCGGGTCGCTCCAGCATCAGGCAAATCGCCACCGCTGCGGCAATGGCGACCAAAATGTTGAGCTTCAGGGGTAACGCAAAAGCAGCCACAGCGGCGGCCCCGGCAACGCCTGCAGACACCACCCTTAATCGGGTGCTGGCCAGTGAACACATCACGCCCACCAAGGCCAAAATGCCAGCAAAACCGAGGCCCCAGGCGGTCGGAATGGCATTGGCCAAGGCAATGCCCAGCAAGCTTGCGGCAACCCAGCTGACCCAGCCCAGCCCACAATTTCCGGCCATGTAGGCGTCCTGAGCGCGAATCGTGGCTGCGTCTGTTGCGGGGTGGGGGTAGCGTGTGGTGAACAAAACGTAGTTCAGATCGGCCGTCAAATAACCGCTTATCAGCCGCCGCCACAGACTCTGATGCATCAGGTAGGGCCGCAGGTGCGCACTGAAGACCATAAAGCGCAGGTTCACACAAAAAGAAGTGGCCAAAATGACCCACATGGGCGCGGCAGAAGCAATCAGGGGAATGGCAGCCAGTTGGGAACTGCCGGCAAACACCAGCACGCCCATCAGTATGGCCTCACTCAAGCTGAGGCCGGACTTGATCATGGCCACACCGGTCATGAGGCCCCAGGCAGAGATACCCACAGCCACAGAGGCCATGTCCTGCATGCCGCGCCTGAACTCCGGGTGTTTGAACAGAGGGCTCACGGTGGGTGCTCGCCTTTATTGATGGCCATGGAATCGAACCGCATGCCCGGACGGATCTCAAAGCCACGCAAAAAATCAGCCACGCCCAGGGCTTTGCCGCCCGCTTTTTGCAGCGCAACCGCACGCACCACGCCGTCTGCCGCACAAATGTCAACGCCTTGCGCACTCACCGCGAGCACCTGACCGGGAACAGCGTCGGGTGGCGGTGTGGTGGCCAGCAGTTCAGCTGCCCGGAACTTGACGGGCTCCGTTCCAAGTGTGCTGACAGCGACCGGAAACGGCTGAAAAGCACGTATGCGCCGCTCTATCAAAACTGCGGGCTGCGTCCAATCAATCACGGCCTCCTGTTTTTCAATCTTGTGGGCATAAGTTACGCCTTCCGCAGGTTGTGGCGCGCGAACCAAGCCGCCGCAAGCGGCCATTTCAAGCGCTTCAATCACCAGTCGGCCGCCCAGCGCGGCGAGTTTGTCGTGCAGGGTTTCCGTGGTGTCCAGCGGCGCAATGGCCAGTGGTTCAACCAGCAGCATGCCGCCGGTGTCCAGCCCCGCGTCCATCTGCATGATGGTGACACCGGTATGGCTATCGCCGGCTTCAATCGCCCGGTGAATCGGCGCAGCGCCGCGCCAGCGCGGCAACAAAGAAGCATGAATATTCAAACAACCAAGCCGGGGCGCGTCAAGCACCCATTGCGGCAGGATCAGTCCGTATGCAGCCACCACCATGACGTCTGCACGGGCTGCTTCGATAGCGTCTCTGGCCTGCCGGGCATCGTCGGGGTATTTGCCATCGAGGCGTAGGCTGCGGGGTTGTGCTACCGCGATCTGGTGAGACTGTGCCCATTGCTTGACGGCGGACTGTTGCAACTTCATGCCGCGCCCGGCGGGACGGTCAGGTTGACTCAGGACCAGAGGAACCTCAAAACCAGCGGCATGCAATTGCGCCAGCGCCACCCGGGCAAACTCGGGCGTGCCCGCGAAAATAACGCGCATAGGGAGCTAGTCGCTTTTCAACTGTTTGATCATTTTGGTCTTGATCCGATTGCGTTTGAGGGGCGACAGATATTCGACAAATACCTTGCCCAGCAAGTGGTCCATCTCGTGCTGGATGCACACCGCCAGCAAACCATCGGCTTCATGGGTATGGGGCTTGCCATCAAGGCCCAGCGCCCTCACCTTGATAGCCACAGGCCGCTCTACACCGTCATAAATGCCGGGCACAGAAAGGCAACCCTCGTCATTTATTTTTGTCTCGGGACTGGCCCACAGAATACCTGGGTTGATCAGCACCAGAGGCTTGTCACGCTCTTCGCTGACGTCAATCACGATCAATTGCTCGTGTACGTCCACCTGAGTGGCTGCAAGGCCAATGCCTTCAGCCTCATACATGGTTTCCAACATGTCACTGACCAGCCGCTGCAAGCGCGCATCGACAACGGCAACAGGCCTGGCAACAGTGTGCAAGCGTGGATCGGGATAACGGAGGATATTAAGTTGGGGCATAGGTACGGCGAATCGAATGTCGCTATTTTCGCTAATTTTCGTAATTTTTAAGTGCACAAGGGCATGTCAAATCGCATATTCGTTGCTTAATCAAGGGCTCAAGTACAAAATCGTTAGTGATTTGTCAAGATATAAATGGCTGTCGGCCCTCTGGATGCCGCGTCATGCAAGCCAGCCAAACAAGCCAATAGGCCTTCAAGATGCACCTCATTTCTGGTCGTTTAAGCAATATTTCAATAGCACTGACCCTTTTGGGAATGGCAGCGCTACCGCTCGGGTTGCACGCCCAGAACTTCCCGATTACAGCAGACCAGAAAGCCACAGCCACGCAGGTGGCACAAAATGGTGTTCCGCTTGGCGATCTGGTACCCAATGCGCCTGACAGCTACAGCGTCAAACGGGGTGACACACTATGGTCCATATCGGGGCTGTTTCTCAAAGGCCCTTGGCGCTGGCCTGAGCTGTGGGGCATGAACCTGCAGGACATCCGCAATCCGCACCGCATTTATCCCGGCCAGCAGCTGTACCTTGAAAAATCCAATGGCCGTGCCTTGCTGCGCATCCGTGCAGCGAGTGCCGGTGGCGCTGATGAGGCACCGCAGACCGTACGGGTCTCGCCGCGCACGCGCTTTGAATCGTTGGCTGACAGTTCCATCCCGACGCTGGCCCCCAATCTGATTGAACCCTTTCTGGCCGAGCCTATTATTGTTGACGGCCCCACATTTGCAAATGCGCCGCGCATTGTGGCGACACAAGAAGGCCGGGTGCTGCTGAGCCGTGGTGACCGGGCCTATGCCCGTGGCCAATCTGCGAATGGCGGAAAAGCCTTGAGCGATGCCAAGGGTCAGCCGCTGGATTACCGCGTATTTCGCAACGCAACTCCCCTCAAAGACCCGGCCACGCAGGCCATCCTTGGCTATGAGGCGCAATTTCTGGGCAAGGTTGAGTTGGTTCGTAGCGAGAGTGTGCAGCAAACTACCGACAAAGAAGGCAAGTCCCGTAACGAAATCGTACCGGCCACCATTGACATCGTGACGGCCAAAGAAGAAATTCGGGTGGGCGACCGTTTGCTGCCTGAACCCGTTCGTGAATTGGCCAGCTACATTCCACACGCGCCCGTGACCCGCATTGCAGGCCAAATTGTCTCCGTCTATGGCAGCGCTGTGACCTATGCCGCAGAAAACCAGGTTGTAGTTGTAAATCGGGGTAGCAAGGACGGGCTGGAACGCGGTCACGTCATGGCCATCCGCAAGGACGGGCAGCGCCTGCAAGACCGCACCGACGATGCCAAGCCCGAGATGAAGCTGCCCAACGAACGCAACGGGTTGCTGATGGTGTTTCGCACCTTTGACTCGCTGTCTTATGCCCTGGTGTTGCAAGTCACGGATGGCGTGAAAGTAGGCGATCATTTCACCAACCCCAATTAACAGGCCATTTTTATAAAACCTACAAGCGAACAGCACATCGTGGAGCGCATTGAACTCAAAGCCTGGTTGCGCCTGACACTTGCGCCCGGCATCGGCAATGAAACCGCGCGCAAGCTGCTGGCTGCCTACGGCTCTGCACCTGCCATTTTTGAGCAAAGCGCCGAAGCCCTTCGCCAGCTGGGATCCGAGAAGCTCAGCCGCGTCGTTTGCGAGGAGCCACCAGCGCTTGCTGCCCAGTTGCAAACTACACTGGACTGGCTGGCTGCTGGGGACGATCGCCACCTGGTGACCCTGGGCGATGCAGACTATCCGCCCAGCCTGCTCGACATCGCAGACCCACCTTTAATGCTCTACATGCTGGGGGAGTATTTAAATCGGGTACCGCGTGCTATTCAAAATATAGCAAATAACATTGCCATCGTGGGCAGTCGCAACCCGACGCCGCAAGGCGAGGTCAATGCCCGGCAGTTTGCAAGGGCATTTGGCGAAGCGGGCCTGTGTGTGGTGTCGGGGCTAGCGTTGGGCATAGACGGTGCTGCCCATGAAGGTGCCTTGCTCGCGAACGCATCAACGGGTGGTTGCGCGACCATTGCCGTGGTCGGCACCGGGCTGGATCGGGTTTATCCGAAAAAGCATCTGGCGCTGGCGCACCGCATTGCGCAGCAGGGCATGATCATGAGCGAATTCCCTTTGGGAACGCCTCCATTGATGTCGAACTTCCCAAGGCGCAACCGCATCATTTCAGGGTTGTCGCAAGGTGTTCTGGTAGTTGAGGCCGCGCTTAAATCGGGCTCGCTGATCACCGCCCGCCTGGCCGCTGAACAAGGCAAGGAAGTCTTTGCGATTCCCGGCTCGATTCATTCGCCTCAATCGCGGGGCTGCCACGCACTCATCAGGCAGGGCGCAAAGCTCGTGGAGACGGCGCTGGATGTGTTCGAAGAACTTAGGATTCCAGCCAATCATGGGGCCGAATATTTGAAAACGCTCCACAGCGCACAGAGTGGCAAGGCACAAGCTACGGTCGACCCGGGCATGGCAGGACATGCGCTGTTGGAAGCGCTGGGTTTTGATGTGACCAGCCTGGATGCACTGCAAGCGCGCACCGGGCTGCCTACAGCCCAGTTGCAGGGCCAACTGCTGGAGCTTGAGCTGGAAGGCCATGTAGCCAGGCTGGCTGGCGGCCTGTTTCAGCGCGTGGCGGTTAGCTGACAAACGCATTTGTACAGCTGCAACCAGTCACTTTGACACTGACGAACCCATCTGCGTTATATTGGAAGCATGTTTGAAGTGCTGGTCTACGTTTACGAAAATTATTGGCAGGGCGATGCCTGCCCCGAACTCCATCAACTGAGCCGCAAGCTCACGGCGGTTGGTTTCGAGGTCGAAGAAATTCATGATGCGCTGGTCTGGCTGGACGGCCTGAACATTGCGGCGCAAAGCACACAAATTTACCTGCCTGCAGGCACTGATGTCACTCTTCTTGCGGGCAGTGCGCCAGCGATCGCGACGCAATCCTCCAACAGCCTGCGGGTGTACTCCGTCAGCGAGCAGGAGCATATCGGTGCCCAGGCTTTGGGCTTTGTCAGCTTTCTGGAGTCGGCCGGCGTATTGCCTCCGCACATGCGCGAAATCGCCATTGACCGCGCCATGGCCGCGCCGGGAAACCCGGTGACACTGGACGACCTTAAAATCATCGTGCTGATGGTTTACTGGAGTTTTGGCGAAGAGCCCGATGCGCTGGTGCTTGACGAGCTATGCGACGACACCGAATTCAGGGTCGCGCACTGAAATTGCTGCACGCTTGTACGTGACTTTTCAAACAGGGGCCGCAGGCGCAGCCCCCCCCCAGGGGGCTGAGCGTTTGCACATTGTGAGCAACCATATGTGACATTCCCTTGCAAGCAGGGGCCGCAGAACCGGCTTCGCCGGGCTGCAGGCGCAGCGGCCCCCTCGGGGGGCAGGGCGCTACACGAAGTGAGCAACCGTGGGGGCTTTTTCAACCCACCAGACGTTCCGGATTCGCGTCCAGCTTGGCCAATGCATTGCGGGTCGCGCGCACTGTCAAGGCTTCATCTTCCGTTGGTACCAGCAAACCAGCTTGCAGGTAGGCGGCCAGCCGACGCGCCTGCACAAGGAAATTACGGCCGTCTGCGGATGCAAACAGGTGCAGTTGCTTGCGCTCGCTGCGCCAGGCAAATTGCACATGGTTAACCCGGCCATTGTGGTCCAAGCTAAACCAGGCACCCAACTGGAGTTCTTGCGCCCAAGTCAGCATGGCCTCAGTCGGCTGACTCCCGCCGTCGGTGATCACCTCAACGTCGGAGGCGTCAATCCCGATCATCATCACCAGACTTTCGGTATCGAGCGGTAGGTCTCCGACATCTTCGTCCGACAGGAAATCTTCTAGATTAGCTAGGCGTTTGGCCATGGCATCAATGCGTTCAGGTGAAATGGCGTCGGTTTTGGACATGAAGGCATCGGCCAGCGTGTCGCTGATGGCCTTGATGTGCTGATCTTGCGTTTTGGCATCCAGGCCGAGCATGGACATGCCCAGACGCAACCATTGCAGTAATTTCGGCAAGTCCGCAATCACTTTGGCCCGGTCAACCCGGTTAGGTTTGGCGCTGGCCGCCCACACCAGGTCGGCTGCGGCGCGTTTGAGGTTGATGGTTTGCTGGTGCTGGGGGCCGTTTCGCATGGCCGCAATCGCCAACACTTCGGCCCATACCTTGAACAGGAACTCGCGGATTTCATCACGCACCGACATGTCGTTGAGCATGCTTCGCATCTCAATGGTGTACTGGATGGTCATGGTCTCTTTTTGCTCTATTTGCTGGGCCACACTGACCACCCGTGCGGCACTGCCCTGCTCGGAGAGAAACTTGGAGAGAAACTTTTGAAACTCGTCATATACCAGCTGAAAGACGCGCCTTCCGGTTTCAGGGTATTGCTCGATTACTTGCACCACCCGTTTGATCTCGGCCTCCATGGCACCGCCCGACACAGCAACATCAAAGCCCAGTACGCACGAACCCATGCGGTCAATCAGCCGGCGTGCCGGGTGCTCCAGTGAATCAAAAAACTCCGGCTCGGCAATGGCTATGCGCAGTACAGGCATCTGCAAGCGGGCAAACCACACCCGCACGGTTGGCGGAATACGATCTTCCGCCAAAATACTTTGAAACATGAGCGCTACGATTTCGATAGTCGCCTTTTCAACAGCACTTGATGCCGCCTGCTTGAGGGTGCTGCTGCGCTGCCGCAATGCACTTGAGGCCTGCACTACATGAGCCGTCCCATAGGCAGGAGACGGCATGTCGGCAAGCGCAGTACGTTCAATGTCATCCACCAGCAGCATGCTGGCCAGCGCGTGCGCCAGCTGCGGAGACGCCTGCTGGCTTCGCACTGCGTCGAATCCAGCGCCCTGTTGGCTTGAGAGCACCCTCTTGAGGTGACTCATCACGCCCTGGGCACGCACACGCGCCCTAGCGATGGGCGTCATTGCGGACTGCATTCGGATGTCGTACTGTGTAGCGTTTCCGGGCGGCGGGCTACCACCGAAACCGCCAGCAGTACCAGTCCCACCCCCTGCTGCATTACCGCCGCTGGGCCCACCCGCACCCCCACCTGCGTTGCCAATGCGACTATCGCCAGAACGGTCCAGTCCCGGCACCCCGGTCGAACGATAAGTTCCGCCGAACCCACCGGGCGTGCCGCCTCTGCCAGTGTCCAGCCTGCCTTGCACCGTACCCGGGGCTCTATTGCCAGAAACTTTTTTCACGGCCACAGCAGATGGTGTCCGTTTGACCAGCGGCCGCAGATCAATCTCGGCCATCACGCCCTGCTGAATCAGAAATGCATTGGTCGTGTGGTATGCCTCCAGCAGATGCTCTGAAAGACGTCCCTGAATAACATCTTGCAGCAGCGTCCACAAGCTACGCGAGAGCTTGGCCTGCGTCCATTGATCCACCAGATGCCGGGCCAGAACTTCCGGGCGAAAAATATCGTCTTTTTGCAGCTCCGCAATGCCTTCGAGGTTTTGTATCCGCAAGCGCAGATCATTGAGCTCCCAGCTCGCGAAATCCAGCAGTCGCAAAGCGAAGCGCGAGGCAAGAATCCGGGACTCCATGACCTCGTTGTCCATCAACTCGAATTGGCCAGTATCAAGCAGCGAGGGTGACGAGCCCAGTGAGGTTGGTGCAGCCGAGACGACCAGCGCCTTTTTCCAGGCAGCACTCGTACCAGACACCCATGCCGTACTGGCGAGCCCAAAGGTCGGCCACGCGTCGCGCCGTTCCTGCATCTCGCGCGCGCTGCCTGGCTGGTCTAAAAGTGCGAACAGTCTTTCAGCGAGTAATTTGGCAAGCTCACGCAAACCATCCACTGCATGCTCCGTGAACAACTCACGAGCCCGCCTGGCCAAAAGACTGTTTTTTGTATTGTTGTCAGCCACAAACGATTTGGATAATGCTGTAAAGCCTACACCGTTGCACCTGCGTTCGGATCGTTCGGGTCTTCATCTTTTTTGTTGCCTGACTTGACCAGATCTTCGCGCTTGATGCCCAACCACATGGCAATGGCCGCCGCGACGAACACCGACGAATAAATACCGAACAAAATACCGATGGTCAGCGCCAGGGCAAAGTAGAAAAGGGTTGGCCCGCCAAACAGCAGCATAGAAAGCACCATGATCTGCGTCGAACCGTGGGTGATGATGGTCCGGCTGATGGTTGAGGTGATGGCGTTGTCAATGATCTGCACCGTGTCCATCTTGCGGTAGCGCCTGAAGTTTTCACGGATACGGTCAAAAATAACCACCGACTCATTGACGGAATAACCCAACACCGCCAGCACGGCGGCCAGCACTGACAAAGAAAACTCCCACTGAAAATACGCGAAAAATCCAAGAATAATGATCACGTCATGCAAGTTCGCAATGATGGCAGCTACCGCATACTTCCACTCAAAACGAAAAGCCAGGTACACCATGATGCCCAGCACCACCATGCCCAGGGCTTTCAGGCCATCCTGCGCCAACTCCTGCCCTACTTGCGGTCCGACAAATTCAGTGCGCCGCAACGTCACTTCGCTGTCGGCTGCTTTTAAAGCACCCAGAACTTTTTCGCTTTGCTGCGCCGTCGTCACGCCCTTTTGGGCCGGCAGACGAATCATCACGTCCCGTGAAGTACCAAAATTTTGCACTTGCACGTCCGTGAAGCCCAGAGCGGAAACCGTTGTGCGGATTTTTTCAACTTCAGCAGTTTTCGTGTAGCTCACTTCCATCACGGTACCGCCGGTGAACTCCACCGACAAGTGCAGCCCGCGCGAGAACAGAAAAAATACGGCCAGCGCAAACGTGATGAACGAGATCGTATTGAAGATCAGCGCATGCCGCATAAACGGTATGTCTTTGCGAATCTTGAAAAATTCCATGTCGATAGTCCTGTTCTTGTCTGTATTTTTATGCTGGATCAGTTTACTGACACGGCTTTTTTACCTGCAGGCGATGCACTATCCGGTGGTGCACGCCAGACCGTGCCAATAGACACAGACTTCAGCTTTTTCTGGCGGCCGTACCAGAGATTGACCAGACCCCGCGAAAAGAACACCGCCGAAAACATACTGGTGAGGATGCCAATGCAGTGCACCACTGCAAAGCCGCGCACGGCTCCAGAACCAAACGCCAACAAGGCCAGGCCTGCGATCAGGGTACTGATATTGGAGTCCAGAATGGTTGCCCAGGCGCGCTCGTAACCCGCATGGATTGCCGCCTGCGGGGACGCGCCATTACGAAGCTCCTCACGCACCCGCTCATTGATCAGCACGTTGGAGTCAATTGCCATACCCAAAGCCAGCGCCATAGCAGCCATTCCGGGCAAGGTCAGGGTGGCCTGCAGCATGGACAACACCGCGACCAGTAGCAACAAATTCACAGCCAGCGCGATACCGGAAATCAGGCCGAACAGCATGTAATACGATGCCATAAACGCCACAATCACCGCAAAACCCCAAGCCACGCTATGGAACCCCTTGGCGATATTTTCTGCGCCCAAAGTCGGGCCAATGGTGCGCTCTTCAATGATCTCCATGGGTGCGGCCAGTGAACCAGCGCGCAGCAGCAAAGCCAGGTCGTTGGCCTCGGTCACGCTCATGGAACCCGAAATCTGGAAGCGGTTGCCCAACTCTCCCTGAATGACTGGCGCGGTCAACACCTCGCCCTTGCCTTTTTCAAACAACAAGATAGCCATGCGCTTTTTAAGGTTCTCGCGGCTGGTGTCACGCATGATGCGGCCACCCTTGGCGTCTACTGTCAAGTCGACCTTGGGTTGCTGGTTCTGGGAATCAAAGCCAGGCTGGGCGTCGGTCAGGTTTTCGCCGGTGATGATGACCTGCTTTTTGACAATCACGGCGCGGCCGTCGCGCTCCAGATAACGTTCTGTGCCGAAGGGCACCGGACCGTTGTTGCTTTCCGCAGCTCGTGCCTCGATACTGTCGTCTACCAGGCGCATTTCAAGCGTGGCCGTGCGCCCTAAAATGTCTTTGGCTTTGGCCGTGTCCTGCACGCCTGGCAACTGGACCACGATGCGGTCAATCCCTTGTTGCTGGATCACCGGCTCGGCCACACCCAACTCGTTGATGCGGTTATGCAGTGTGACAATATTTTGCTTGAGCGCCTGATCCTGAATGCGGCGGGCCGCTTCCGGCTTGATGCTGGCCGTCAGACGGTATTCAACGCCATCGGGTGCCTCGCTGGTCTGTAAATCAGGGAACTGGTCTTGAATCAGGTTCTTAGCAGCTACCAGCGTCGGGTTGTCGCGAAATTTGACTTCTATGGTCTGGGCGTTGCGGTTAATGCCTGAGTGGCGAATGCTTTTTTCACGCAGCAACAGGCGCAAGTCACCGGCCAGTGATTCGGCTTTTTTCGTCAGCGCAGCCTGCATGTCTACCTGCAGCATGAAGTGCACGCCGCCGCGCAAATCCAGGCCGAGATACATGGGCGCAGCGTGAAGCGATGTCAGCCAGGCCGGGGAGCGCGACAACAGGTTGAGCGCCACCACATAAGGAGTGTCGGCAGGATCGGGGCTCAGGGCCTTTTGAATCGCGTCCTTGGCCTTGAGCTGGGTGTCGGTATCACCGAAACGCGCCTTGACTGAAGTGCCATCGAGCGCCACCGCATCGGGCACAATTTTGGCGTCCTTGAGGGCCTGCTCAACACGGGCCACCGTGGTGGCATCCACTTTGACAACCGATTTACTGCTGGAGACCTGAACTGCAGGTGCTTCACCAAAGAAGTTGGGCAGCGTGTACAGCACGGCCACCAGCAAGGCGACCACAATAACGGCGTATTTCCAGACCGGATAACGATTCATGAGAGTGCTGTTCCTGGTGGACTATTGAGCGCTTAAAAGCGGCAGAAAAAAGGTCAGGCGAGGCAGGAAAAAGACTTGAATTGACCTTGTCCGAACAAGATCATCGCTGCCTTTTTCAGGCTGCCGGTATCACTTGGACGTGTTGATCGCGCCCTTGGGCAACACCTGAACGATGGCACTGCGTTGCAGCTGCACTTCAACGCCAGGGGTCAGCTCAAGCGTCAGGTAAGCATCTCCCAGCTTGATGACCTTGCCGAGTAAACCGCCTGCCGTGGCGACCTCGTCGCCTTTGGCGAGCGCCTCAATCATGGTGCGATGCTCTTTCTGTTTTTTCATTTGTGGACGAATCATCACAAAATACAGCACGACAAACATCAGCACCAACGGCAGCATGCCGGTGAGCGACGACATCATGTCACTACCACCGGCGGCGGCCGGAGCGGATTGGGCAAAGGCAGAAGAAATAAACACGGCAAACTCCACAATTATTTAATGACACACCAACGAGCACACCAGCCTTTCGGGGATGGCACCACAAGTCACGATTGTATGCGGGCAAATGCCAGCCCGACGGCGCTGACAGCGCGCTGCCGGGTCATTTTCAAGCTGGAGTTATACCCAGTAACCCGACAAAAAATCAGGTCTGGGGCCTTGGTTTTCAGGCGGCGCGCTTTTCACCCGCGGGCACTGGCTGGGCAAAGCGCTGCACAAGCCCGGCCCATTGCAAACGGGCGGCCTTGACATTGCGGTCCTTGACATGCCCGTACCCCTTGATCATTTCAGGTATGCGGGCAATTTCTACAGCAATTGCGTGGTTATCGGCGGTCAGGGATTTGAGCAGCGCCTCGATGGAGGCTTGGTAGTCAACGATCAGAGAACGCTCCATTTTTCGCTCGGCAGTCCGCCCGAACACATCGAAAGCCGTACCGCGCAGCCCTTTTAGCCGGGCCAGCAGCTTGAAGCCCGTCAGCATCCAGGGGCCAAACTTCTGCTTTTGCAGTTCGCCCTTGTCGTTCGTTTTGGCTATCAGCGGTGGCGCGAGGTGGTAATTGAGCTTGAAGTCGCCTTCAAACATGGCATTGACCTTGTTTAAAAAAGTTGTATCTGTATGCAAACGCGCCACCTCATACTCGTCCTTGTACGACATCAGCTTGAACAGATAACGCGCCACGTTTTGGCTCAGGAGCGTTTTACCGAGGAAGGATTCGGCTTGCTCGACCTTGCGTACAAAAGCTTCGTAGCTTTGGGCGTAGGCGGCGCTTTGGTAAGCGGTTAAAAACTCGACGCGGCGCGCAGTCAGGGCATCAACACTTTCCCGCGAAGCTGGTAAAGGCATGGCAATAATCTGGGCCGAAGCAAACAGCTTTTCAACGGACGGCAAGTCATGCGCCGCACGTCGCCCCCAGGCAAACGCGGTTTTATTGTTGTCCACAGCGACGGCATTGAGCTCGATGGCGCGCAGAAGCGACTCCAAACCCAAAGGAACCCAGCCTTTTTGCCAGGCGTAACCAAGCAACATCGGGTTGGCGTAAATGCTGTCACCCATCAGTTGGGTAGCTGTAGCATCGGCGTTGAACGAACCCACACCCTTCGGACCGACGGCGTTCGTGATTTCGGCCTGACACGCAGCACCCGGGTTCTGCCACGCACCGTTTTGCACAAACGAGGCTGTCGGCGCAGCGTGCGCGTTCAGTACGACGTGGGTTCTACCGCATGCCATACGGGCCATGGTTTCCTTGTTGGCGGTGACGATGGGGTCGCAGCCAATGATCAGATCGGCACTGGCTGTGCCTACACGTGTGGTGCAGATATCACCCGGCTGTGCGCTGATCAGTACATGGCTCCAGGTGCTGCCGCCTTTTTGCGCCAAGCCAGCCGCGTCTTGCGTGACGATGCCCTTGCCTTCAAGATGCGCCGCCATGCCGAGCAATTGTCCAATCGTGATGACGCCCGTACCGCCCACCCCCGCGACCACAATGCCCCACAGCTGACCTGCGCCTAACGCTGGCAACATTGGCTCAGGCATCTCGCCCGCATCGTAAGGGTTAAAGGTGCGATCGCTCTTGGCCTTCTTCTTCAGTTGCCCGCCCTCGACGGTCACAAAGCTCGGACAAAAGCCCTTCACGCAGGAGAAGTCCTTGTTGCAGGTGCTTTGGTTGATCTGCCGCTTACGACCAAATTCAGTTTCAAGTGGCTCCACGCTCATGCAGTTGGACTGCACGCTGCAGTCGCCGCAGCCTTCGCACACCAGTTCGTTGATCACGACACGGGCTGCTGGGTCAATCAGGGTGCCGCGCTTGCGGCGCCGGCGCTTTTCTGTGGCGCAGGTTTGGTCATAAATGATGACAGTGCATCCCTTGATCTCGCGGAGCTGCCGCTGCAGCGCGTCGAGCTCGTCGCGGTGGTGCACTGTCACGCCCTCGACAAGCTTAATACCGTCGTATTTCTCGGGCTCATCGGTTACGACGAGCGTTTTAACAGCGCCTTCTGCGCGCACCGATTGGGCAATCTGTCCAACCGAGTGCCCTTCCGGACGCTCGCCGACCTGTTGGCCGCCGGTCATGGCCACCGCGTCGTTGTACAAGATCTTGTACGTGATGTTGACGCCCGCAGCAATCGACTGGCGAATCGCCAGCAGCCCGCTGTGAAAGTAGGTGCCATCACCCAGGTTGGCAAAAATGTGTGTATCAGTGGTGAAGGGTTGCTGGCCAACCCAGGGCACGCCCTCGCCGCCCATTTGCGTAAAGCCCATGGTTGATCGGTCCATCCACAGCGACATGTAGTGGCAACCAATGCCGGCCATCGCGCGTGAACCTTCAGGCACCTTCGTGGATGTGTTGTGCGGGCAGCCCGAACAGAACCAGGGTGTGCGTTCGCTGTCAACCGTGAGTACGGTGAGTGACTGTTCTTTGGCCTGCAGCACCGCCAGCCGGGCATCAATGCGGGCCAGCATATCGCTGTCAAGACCGAGTTTTTTGACCCGTTCGGCAATTGCTTTGGCAATCAGCGCGGGTGACAAATCGGCGTTTGCCCGCAAGAGCGTGTTGGCCGAAGGGTTCGGCATGCTCCACTCGCCGCCTGCTGCATCACCAAATTTGCCGACGATGTTGGGCCGCACATCAGCGCGCCAGTTGTACAGCTCCTCCTTGAGCTGGTATTCAATGACCTGGCGTTTTTCTTCGACGACCAGAATCTCTTGCAGGCCAGTGGCAAATTCACGCGTGAGTTGCGCCTCCAGCGGCCACACCACACCGACTTTGTGCAGGCGAATGCCGAGCTGCCTGCAAGTGGCATCGTCCAGCCCCAGGTCCATCAACGCCTGGCGTGTGTCGTTGTACGCTTTACCGCTAGCAATCATGCCAAAGCGGTCATTTTTGCTTTCAATCGCGTTGTAGTTCAGGCGGTTGGCGCGTATGTAGGCTAGAGCCGCATACCACTTGGTGTCAAACAAACGCTGCTCTTGCTCCAGCGGTGCGTCAGGCCAGCGAATGTGCACGCCGCCCGGCGGCATCTGGAAATCGGTCGGGATTTTGATTTGCACGCGCTCGGGATCAATCATGGCGCTGGCGGATGATTCAACAATTTCCTGAATCGTCTTCATGCCGGCCCAAACGCCAGAGTAGCGACTCAGTGCAAAAGCGTGCAGGCCAAGGTCAAGAATTTCCTGCACGCTGGCCGGAAAAAACACTGGCAGGCCGCAAGCCTTGAAGATATGGTCGCTCTGGTGTGCTGCGGTTGAGCTTTTTGAAATATGGTCATCACCGGCCACCGCAATCACCCCACCCCAGGGGGTGGTGCCAGCCATATTGGCATGCTTGAAGACATCAGACGTGCGGTCCACGCCCGGCCCTTTGCCGTACCACATGCCAAACACGCCATCGTACTTGTTGGTGCCGGGCGGTGCAAAGCCCAGTTGCTGCGTGCCCCAGACGGCTGTAGCCGCCAGCTCTTCATTCACGCCAGGCTGAAACACAATGTTTTGCGCCTTCAGATATTTGGCCGCCTTCCACAGAGCCTGGTCATAGCCGCCCAGTGGCGAGCCACGGTAGCCTGAAATAAACCCCGCTGTGTTTTTGCCCTGCTGGGCATCGCGCAAGCGCTGCAGCATGGGCAACTTGACCAGCGCCTGCACCCCGCTCATGAAGGCGTGACCGTAGTCCAGCGCATATTTGTCGTCCAAGGTGGCCGTCTCGAGCGACTTGCGGATGTGTTCAGGCAGCGGTGCGTTCATATTTTTTTGTCTCCATGAGATATTGGGCGTGCTGGCAAAGTGTATGCCTAAGCGCCAGATAAATCATTGCGTTGTTTGCCCTGTTCAACCAAAGCAGCGCAAGGATCTTGCTGCAAAATGCGGATTATGGAAGCTCTTGACAAGTTTGACATCGCCATTCTTTCGCAGCTGCAAACCGATGCACGCCAGACCAACGCGGAACTCGCGTCGCGGGTCGGCCTGTCCGCGGCGCCATGCTGGCGCCGCGTGCGCGCGCTTGAAGCGGCGGGCTTCATCACCGGCTACCGGGCCGAGATCAACCGCCACAAGATTGGCCTTGGCGTGCTGGCATTTGTGCGGCTGGACGCAGACCGCAACAGTGGCGATGCCACCCGCCAGCTTGAAGAAGCCATCAAGGGCATGCCCGAAGTTATCTCCTGCCATTACATCAGTGGCACCGGCACGTTCGAGCTGCAGGTCGTGGCCAAAGACCTCGAAGCCTTCAGCAGGTTTGCGCTGCAAAAGCTGATGAACCTGCCCCACGTCAAAGACATCCACACCAGCTTTTCACTGGGAGAAGTCAAGGCCAGCAGCGCATTGCCTCTAGGTCACCTGAAGTTCGCTGCACCAGCGTGATTTTTACGGCTTCAAGTGTCACGTTTATAAACACCTGTGGCAATTGACTCAAGCGCGACTTCAAGATGCCAACGTCAACCTCAGGGCGAGTGCGACGAGCGTGACCAACAACACGGGCAGAGTCAGAACGGCGCCCACCTTGAAGTAGTAACCCCAGCTGATTGTGATGCCCTTGCGCGCCAAAACGTGCAGCCAAAGCAGCGTGGCCAGTGAGCCAATCGGCGTGATTTTGGGACCCAGGTCGCTGCCAATCACATTGGCGTAAATCATGGCTTCCCTGACCACGCCGCTGGCCTGGCTGGCCTCAATCGACAGGGCGCCGATCAGAACGGTTGGCATGTTGTTCATCACCGATGAAAGCAGGGCGCTCAAAAAACCGGTTCCCAGGGCTGCACCCCAGACGCCGCCTGCAGCAAATCGGTCAAGCCATGTGGCCAGGTAGGCGGTCAGGCCCTGGTTGCGCAGGCCGTAAACCACCAGATACATGCCCAGTGAAAAGATCACAACCTGCCAGGGTGCGTCACGCAGAACTTTTTGTGTGCTGATAACGTGGCCGCGTGCTGCCACGGCCAGCAGCAGCGCCGCGCACACCGCTGCCGTAGCACTGACGGGAACACCCAGCGGCTCCAGTCCGAAAAAGCCGATCAGTAAAAGTCCCAACACGACCCAGCCGAAGCGAAAGGTGGCTGCATCCTTGATGGCTTCTCGGGGCTGGCGCAGTTGTGCCGCGTTGTATTGAGCTGGAATGTCGCGGCGAAAGTACAGCAGCAATACGGCTAACGCAGACAGGATAGCCGCAATATTGACGGGTAGCATGACCGATGCGTAACGGTTAAAACTGATTTTGAAAAAGTCGCTCGAAACGATGTTCACCAGGTTGGACACCACCAGCGGCAAACTGGCGACGTCGGCAATGAAACCTGCCGCCATCACGAAAGCCAGCGTCGCAGACTGGCTGAAGCCCAAAGCCAGCAGCATGGCAATGACGATGGGCGTCAAGATAAGCGCTGCACCGTCATTGTTAAACAGCGCCGAAACCGATGCACCCAACAGCACGATCAACACAAACAGTGTCCGACCCTTGCCACCACCCCAGCGCGCCACATGCAGCGCAGCCCATTCAAAAAAACCGGCCTCGTCGAGCAGCAGGCTGATGATGATGACGGCAATAAAAGTGGCAGTGGCGTTCCACACAATGTGCCAGACGACGGAAATGTCGCCAAGTTGAACTACACCGGTCAACAACGCCAGTAATGCGCCAAAGCTGGCGCTCCAGCCAATGCCCAACCCGCGAGGCTGCCAGATCACCAGCGTGATGGTGATGATAAAAATTGAGAATGCCGCCAGCACGTTGATCCTGTGTGTGTTTTTAAAATAAATGGGGTGTAGCTGGGTTGCAGCTTCAGGATTTGGCGAGTTCGCGGGCTGAATGTTCCAGCATCAACCTGTCAATACTTGCGGTTGGCAAGTTGATGAGCAAATCGAGCCGCCGTTTTATTTGATACAGGGTTTGGCGAAAAGCTTCCATTTTTTGCGCGTCGTTGCCAACGATCGCAGACGGGTCGGCGTAACCCCAGTGCGCTGTGGCGGGCTGGCCGGGCCAGAAGGGACAGACTTTGCTGGCAGCATCGTCGCAAACTGTGATCACCAAATCCATAGGAGGTGCGTCCGCCATGGCAAATTCATCCCAGCTCTTGCTGCGCAGGCTGTCGGCGGAAATACCGGCCGCTTCCAGTGTTTCCAACGCCATTGGGTTGGGCTGCTGGTTCTTGCGCGGATTGCTACCCGCCGAATAGGCCTTGAAGCGGCCCCTGCCGATGTGATTGAGGATGGCTTCAGCCAGAATGCTGCGGGCAGAGTTGTGCGTACACAAAAACAAAACGTTGACGGGTTTTTCAAGCATGGGGGAAAGCCCTGGGTTGGGTTGGAGTTCACAGAAAAATTACTATTAAATCAATAGCATTTAGCGCTCGTATTTGCTGCCAAATAGCTCTTTTTCATTGACAACTTTTACACGCAAGGGCTGTATCGGCCTCGCACGGCTGGCCCTGACAGCAGTGCTCCGTCAGGTAGCCCAAAAGTGCGTTCATGTGCCCAAAACTGGCTCGGTAAATCAGGTTCCTGCCACGGGCTTCGCTGCTGACCAGACCTGAATACGCCAGCTCTTTGAGGTGAAACGACAGCGCGCTCGGTGCCACACCGAGCTTTTCAGCCATCACGCCCGGTGTCAGGCCGTCGGGCCCGGCAACGACCAGGGCGCGAAAGGCGCGCAGCCGCTGAGGCTGCGCCAGCGCAGCCAGCGCTCTGACGGTGGCGGCTTCGTCAAACAAGGTCAAAGTGGACGGGGCAGCAAATATTGTTTCCATAGTTTAAATATAATTGAATTATTAAAATGAAGCAATATCTAACCCATTTCAGGAGTTCAGGACATGCCCGTCACGCCCAGCATCACGATTTATCACAACCCCAAATGCGGCACTTCACGCCATGTGCTGGCGCTGATTCGCAATACCGGCATGGAGCCCGAAGTTATTGAGTACCTCCAGGCCCCGCCCAGCCGGGATCAACTGGTTGAGCTGGTCGCCCAACTGGGCACTGGCGTGCGGGCGCTGTTGCGGCAAAAAGGCACACCGTATGACGAGCTGGGCCTGGGTGATGCGGCGTTAGCCGATGACGCGCTGCTGGACGCCATGCTCGCGCACCCGGTTTTGATGAACCGGCCGGTCGTCGTCACGCCGATGGGGAGCCGGCTTTGCCGCCCATCGGAAACGGTGCTTGACATCCTGCCGCTGCCGCAGTTGGCGGCTTTTGCCAAAGAAGACGGCGAACAAATCATCAATGACAAGGGGGAACGTGTTGCTTGAGATAAAAACCGCTGCTGCTGGCGCGCTGCCCAATATCGACATGGCGCTTTTCAACACCCCGGCGTTGCCAGAAAATGAGGCGGCCAGCCACCCGCCGCGCATTTTGCTGCTGTACGGCTCGGTGCGCGAACGCTCCTACAGCCGCCTGGCCAGCGAAGAAGCGGCCCGGCTGCTGCAGGCCATGGGCGCGGAAACCCGCGCCTTCAACCCCAGCGGCCTGCCGCTGCCCGACGACGCACCCGACACGCACCCCAAGGTGCAAGAACTGCGGCAACTGGCAGAGTGGTCTGAAGGCATGGTCTGGACCTCCCCTGAACGCCACGGCGCCATGACCGGCATCATGAAGTCGCAAATCGACTGGATTCCCCTGACCCGCGGTGCCGTGCGGCCGACGCAGGGCAAAACGCTGGCGGTGATGCAGGTCTCAGGTGGCTCGCAGTCCTTTAACGCCGTCAACCAGATGCGCGTGCTGGGTCGCTGGATGCGCATGCTGACCGTGCCCAACCAGTCGTCAGTGGCCAAGGCTTTTTTAGAGTTTGACGAGGCCGGGCGCATGAAACCATCGGCCTATTACGACCGCATCGTGGATGTGATGGAAGAGCTGGTCAAGTTCACGCTGCTCACGCGCGACGTGTCGCCGTGGCTGACCGACCGCTACAGCGAGCGCAGGGAGAGCGCCGAGGCGCTTTCAAAACGCGTCAATCAGAAAGGCATCTGACGCAGCTCCATCCAGCTCACTCAAAGCATGCCCAGTGAACGCGGCATAGCGCTAAATGCAGGTTTTACTCACACCATATCGGGTTTGGCTGACAGGGTGTTTGGGGTGACCTGGTTATCAACACGGCCGTAGCGGCGCACCTGCCGCAGCGACTGCAGGCAATCGCGTTGGCCTGGTCAGCGCGATTGCCTGTGCCTCACTGCTGGGCCCGGAATATTGAAGCATGCAAAGGTCACGCTCTTGTCACATTACGTCCATAAACTCCAGCGTTTATGTTCACCTGGTTTTTCTATCCCGTTCAAAAAACATGGCTGGTAATGCTTTCGATTTTTTTTGCGAGTGCTGCCAGCGCTCAAGCCACTCCCACCACCACTTTCACAAATCCTGTCGAACTTCGGTTTAAAGACTTTTTCCGCACGCCGATTGGCCCGCGCGGGCTGGAAATAAGCGACACCCTGCGTAGGGCTGACGGCCAACGCGCCACCTTGACAGGCTACATGGTGCAACAGGAAACACCCACCATCGGGCGCTTCATGTTGACCCCCCGCCCGGTACAAATGAGTGAGCACTCTGATGGCGATGCTGACGACCTGCCGCCAAGCACGGCACTGGTCTACCTTGACCCGACGCAAAAAGACTGGGTTGTGACGTACGCGCGCGGCCTTGTTTCCTTGACCGGCGTTTTAACAGTGGGTCGTCATGAGGGACCCGATGGCCGTATTGCCTGGGTGCGGCTGCAACTTGGGCCCGACGCTGCGCACGGCATGAGTCCCATCGAGCAGGCCTATTACCAGCACAACCTGCAGCATAAACACTGAGCCCTGCTCTGCAGTGAGTACCTGATTTCAATTTGATATGTAACCCACCCAAGCCATGACCTCCATCACACACCCAGGTTCGAAAAACTTTCGCTCGCTATTGCGCCCCATCGTGATGGGGGTAGCAACTGCCACCTTTTGGGTTGCAGCGGCCCACGCCGCACCGTCGGTCAGCCGCCTGACGCCTCCCAGCGAACTCTTTTCAAGCGGCAATGCAGCACCCGTTATCGCCAGGTTTTTGCCAGGCCAGCGTTTCGACCTGCAGGCCACCTTGCGGCCCGAAGATACCAGCAAAACCATTACCAGCGTGCGCTTTGCAATTGACGGCAAGCGGGTAGAAGGCACCGTTGCGCTGCGTGACTGCGCGACCGGTTGCAACACGGACATCCCGAAAAATGCCGCTATCGCCACCATGCGCGCGGTGACCGTGGCAAAGCAGGGCCCGCACACCTTCAGCGTCAATGGCACGCAAAGTGACGGCCAGACCGTCACAGCCACAGGAAATTTTGAAGTGGTGCCGCTAATAGTGGGCGGTCAAAAAATCAAAAATATCATCATCATGCTGGGCGATGGCATGGGCGCAGCGCAACGCACCGCCGCGCGTATCGTGTCTGGCGGCTACGCCCAGGGAAAAGTCATCACACCGCTCGCGATGGACACCTTCCCTGTGACGGGTATGGTTAAAACTGCATCGCTCAATTCAGTGGTCACAGATTCCGCGCCCGGCATGACGGCTTATGTGTCAGGCAACAAAAACAACAACAATGAAGAAGGTGTTTTTCCTGATGACACCACCGATGTGTTCGACAACCCCCGCATTGAGTATCTGAGCGAGTACCTGCACCGCACCCAGGGCAAAGCGTTGGGCCTGGTCACCACGTCTGACGTCTTTGACGCAACACCCGCCGGTAATGCGGTGCACACCAGCAGCCGGGGTGCGGGCACGGGCATTGTGGACCAGTACCTCGACGACCGCGGTTTGACGGGCTTGGCCGTGCTGATGGGAGGTGGCCGCAAATGGTTTTTGCCTGCCAGCACGCCGGGCTCTGAGCGCGGGGATAAAACCGATTACGAGTTTTCGGGCACAGACCTGCACACGTCTGAAATTGTCAAGCGCTGGGGCGCTGCTCCGGGCAAGATTGATAAAGACCGCGATTTGCTGGCTGACTTTCAATCGGCAGGCTTTCGCTACGCGGCTGATAAAACGGCACTGGATGCGATTGACGCCAGCAAGACAGACCGCCTGCTGGGCCTGTTTTCTTATTCCAACATGAATGTGGCGCTGGACAAAATTGATGGCCGGCGTAACAAACAAAAAGGCATTGGCGGCCGCGTGGTGGATGACTTTGGCCTGCCAGACCAGCCCATGCTGGATGAAATGACTGTCAAGGCACTGGCTGTTCTGGAGCGCCAGAAAAACGGTTTTGTATTGATGGTCGAGGGCGCCTCCATCGACAAACAGGCACACAACATGGACACCGAGCGCTGGTTGCTTGACACCATCGAGTTTGACCGCGCAACGCGTGTGGCGCAAGAGTTTGCACGCCGCCGTGGCGACACGCTGGTGATTGTGACGGCGGACCACGAATGCTCGGGCGCAGCATTGATTGGTGGCTCACTCGTATCGGATGCCCGACTGCAGGAACTGGTGCGCGAGGGCGGCGCAGCCAACGTACGCGACAAGGTCGTGGGTATTTACGAAAAAGCCGGTTTTCCCAAATACCGCATGGCCCGGGACGGCTACCCGGAAACCACGGATATTGACTATCGCCTACTGGTAGGCTACGGCGCCAACTCCGACCGCTTTGAAGACTGGCGCACCAACGACAAGCCGCTGAAGGACAGCCAGCAGCCGTTTATAAAAACGGAGCCGCTCTCCGCCTATCCCGCTGGCCCGATGGTACGCGATACCGATGGAAAATACATGGTGACTGGACAAGTGCCGGGCTCCAGCGCAGTTCATACTGCGACGGACATTCCACTGTCAGCCTTTGGTCCGGGTGCTTGGGCTTTTACTGGCGTGATGGACAACACCGACGTATTTTTCAAACTGGCTCAGGCGTCGCTCAGAGGTGCGGTGATTCCGGAGGGCTTGATGGCCAAACCAGCGCTCGGCAGGCGCAGGCCGTGAAAGCACATCAACACCGGCCGTTTTTAGACCGATGACGTAGCAACAGCGCCAGAATAAACATTGAAGCCAGCAATATTGCTGGCTTTTTCAATCGCCGAAAGCTTCTTCTGCCGACATCTCCCGCAGGTATCGCCGCTTTGCAAATTCACGAATTCGTCACGGTTTAGTCGCAGGCATGTCACAAGGGCTCTTTAAGCTACAAGCTTTCATTTGCCTTTCACCTAACGGAGTTCGTTTTCATGTCTGCACAGACCACCCCCCCACTCGCTTCCTCCATTGATCCGGACGACCTGGACAACAACGCCAGCGGCAACCCGAGACTCCACGAGGTGCTGGCGTCGCGCATGCACCGCCGCCATGTTTTGAAGGGTGGCGTTGGTGCCATGACGATGGCAGGTTTGGGTACCCTCGGGCTGAGTGCCTGTGGAGGCGGTAGCAGCAGCGGCGGCGACATCGCTGCGCCTGCGGTGGTCTTGCCGACACCGCGCCTTGCGTTTAATGCCGTCAACAAGGCCCTGACAGACCGCATCACCGTGCCCGATGGCTACACAGCCACCGTGATTTACGCAACCGGCGACAGCATTGACAACGCCGTGAGCGACTACAAAAACGACGGTACCGACAGCAACTTCGCACGCCGCAGCGGCGAGCACCATGACGGCATGCACTACTTCGGGCTGACCGCTGATGGCAAGCCAACCCAGAGCAGCAATGACCGCGCGCTCATGGCCATCAACCACGAAGCCATCAATGGCACCGCACAGTTCATGCACCCCAACGGGCAGAGCAATATCGCCGCCACCGCAGGCCCCCGCCCGGAGGCCGAAGCCCTCAAGGAAGTCGAGGCCCACGGCGCATCGGTGGTTGAAATCGCCAAGACTGGCGGCAAATTTGGCGTAGTCAAAGCATCCGCCTTCAACCGCCGGATCACGCCCCGCACCCCCATGACGCTGACCGGCCCGGCCAAAGGCTCCGCCCTCATGAAGACCCGTTATTCAGCCGATGGCAGCGCCACCCGCGGCATGATTGGCAACTGCGCCAGCGGCTACACGCCGTGGGGCACTTACCTGACATGCGAGGAAAACTTTGCCGGCTTTTTCCGCCGCAGTGCCACCGACGATGCCGGGCGCAGCGCCAAGGAAATCACGGCCTTCAAACGCATTGGCCTGAACCAGGGTGCAGCCGGCGGCCAGCGCTGGGCAACCGTCGTGCCTGCCGACGCCGGCAACACCGAATACCTGCGCTGGGATGCCAGCAAAAGCGGCACATCGGTTGACGGCAGCGACGATTTCCGCAACAGCCACAACACCTTTGGCTGGGTCGTGGAAATTGACCCGTACAACCCCAATTCAACGCCGGCCAAACGCACCGCTCTCGGTCGCTTTGCGCACGAAGGTGCCTGGCCCAGCAACCCGGTAGCCGGCAAGCCGCTGGCGTTTTACATGGGCGATGACTCGCGCAGTGAGTACGTCTACAAATACGTGTCCAAGGCGGTCTGGGCTGCCGCCGATGCCACACCATTTGACCGCTTGGCAACCGGTGCCAAATACCTTGACGAAGGCACGCTGTATGCTGCACGCTTCAATGCCGACGGCAGCGGCACCTGGCTCAAGCTGGACCTGACAAACAGCGCCATTTCCAGCAACCCCACATACAGGTTTGACGATCTTGCCGACGTGATGGTCAACGCCCGCCTGGCGGCTGATGCGGCCGGTGCCACCAAATGCGACCGCCCCGAGTGGACTGCCGTCAACCCGCGCAATGGCGAGATCTACATCACCATGACCGAGAACCCGGACCGTGGCAACGTGGGTAGCCTGAGCAACAACAACAACCCCAACCCTGATCTGGACCCGGCTTTCCCGCGCTACTGGCTCGACAACAAGGGCGTGTCCACCCAGGGCCCCGCCAGCACACTGAAAGGCAACGTCAACGGCCAGATCATGCGCATGCGTGAGAGCGGCGACGACGCCTCGGCAGTCACTTTCAACTGGGATATTTTCCTGTTTGGCAGCCAGGCTGCGGCCGACATCGGCCTGGACAATGTCAACTGCCAGCAGAACGTGAATTTGTCCGGCCTGAGCGAGTTCAACGATTTGTCCAAGCCAGACGGCTGCTGGTTCTCGCGCGCCAGCGGCATCTTGTGGCTGCAGACCGACGACAACGCCTACACCGACGTGACCAACTGCATGCTGCTGGCAGCGGTACCCGGCAGCTACGGCGACGGCGGCAAACTGACGGTTGCGAACCAGGCCAACGGCAAGCCCGGCGCAGCCGGCACTGGCCCGGTGAGTGTCACCACGTTTGCGGGCAAGAAAATGGACAACACCATCCTTAAGCGTTTTTTGACCGCCCCCACCGGCTCTGAAGTCACCGGCTTGGCCGAGTCGCCCGATGGCAAGGCATTGTTCATCAACATCCAGCACCCTGGCGAAAACACCACGGCGGCCCAGTACACCGCCAAAACGTTTGAGAGCAACTGGCCGGGCAATGGCGCCGGCATTGCTACAACCTACGGCGCGGGCGGTGCATCTGCACGCCCCCGCTCCGCCACGGTGATGATCACCAAAAACGACGGCGGCATCATTGGTTTGTAAAACGCCATGACAAGCCGCTGAAGGTTTGACGCCAGGGGCGACCTCTGGTCAACACAACGGCGACAGGGTGCAAACCTTGTCGCCGTTTTGCTTGCTGCGGCAGCAAATACGGGCACTATTTGCTATGTTTTTTTATAGCATACATCAGTCACGCATGCAGCGCGCTACCAGCGGCAGCAGCGGATAACGCAACACCGCCTCGCGGCCACTGGCACCCAGGCCAAACTCGGCCCGCATGCGCGGGTTGCTGTAGAAAGCCTGCTGCGCACCCTGCCCGCCGGCATCGCGCAAGAGCACGTCCTGGTCGCCCACGCCCGAGCTGCCCGACGGCGTGCGTGCGCCTAGCAACACGGCGGTGTTGTCGGCAAACTTCACGGTGAAAGCGATGCCGTGCTCACACCGGTAGACGGGGCCACCGCCAGAGCCTGTGCCCGCGCAGCCTGCAAGCACGCCGCAAAATACGAGCTCCAGGGAACGATAAAACCAGACCTTGCTCATGCGTGCTCCTGATGGTTTGTTACAGCTGCTTATTACGTTTTCGTTTCAATGCGAGATTAGGCGCGAAGCCGCAGACAGTGCCCTAGCACGGCAAGGCGAAACAACAACATATCGCATTGAAACGGAAACGGAATTATTTGGGCCACAACACCCACAGCCGCAGTGGCTGGTTGACCCTAGATGCAAACTGGCCCGCTTCTGCGCCGGTACCGGCAAAGTAATCGGCCCGCACCGCCCCGACGATGGCACTGCCAGTGTCTTGTGCAAATACCAGTTTTTGCAGCTTGCCGGCGAGGCCGCTGGAGGCCAGCCACACCGGCGTGCCGTAGGGAATGCTGCCCGGGTCTACGGCAATCGAGCGGCCCGGCGTCAATGCCACACCCTGCGCACCTTTGGGACCAAACGCAGCATCGAAGTCACTGAGCGCTTCCTCGCGAAAAAAGACGTAGCGCGGGTTGCTCCAGAGCAGTTGCGGCACGCGCTGGGGATTTTGCGCCGCCCAGGCTTTGGTGGCGTCGGGCCAGGGGTTGATTTTGGTCACGCCCTGGCTCAGCAGCCACTGGTTAACGCTGCGGTAGGGCTGGTCGTTGGTGCCGCCAAACGCGACCCGCACCACGCGCTGGGAGCCATCAGGTTCAGTCACGCTGAGCCGCCCGGAGCCCTGGATGTGCAACACCAGCGCATCAATCGGGTCGGCCAGCCAGGCGATTTCCCGGCCCTTGAGCGCGGTTTTGGCCTCTGGCAGGGTGTCGATCTCCTGCCTTGAAAACCAGGGCTTGCGGCTGCCCAGGCCTGCCGGGGCCTTGTACAGCGGCACCTCGTAGCCGTTGCCGCTCTGGCGGCTGGCCTTGAGCAGTGGCTCGTAGTAGCTGGTGAGCAAGCCGTCGGCCAGGCCCTGGGTGGACTCGACCCGAAACGGCTGCAACCTGGCGACCATCCAGCCGCGCTGCTCGTCACCCGAGGCGATGCTCAGGCGCCTGGCCTCGCCGCACAAGGGTGCGAAGGTCGGGCCAGGCCGCTCGCAGCTTTTGAGCCAGGCATTCCAGGCTTCAAACAAGGCGTCGTCTTCAAAACCTGGCAGCTCGGCCCAGCGCACCGGCACCCAGCGGCTTTTGCCCTGCACCATAGCTGGCGGCAACGGGCCGGTGTCGTCACCCCGGTAGGCCGTGCCCGCCGGGGCGGGGGCGTCGGTCGGCTGGGCTGGCGCAGGCGCAGACCCGGACGGCGTGCCGAGCGGCGGCGAGCCGCAGGCCAGCAGGCTGAACGCGGCAGCGATAATCAGGATTGTTTTTACAATCCGCGTGAGGTGCGTCATGGTCCTGTTGTTGCTGGAAGCCCTGGCCGCCCTGGTTGTGCTGGTGTTCATTGTGTGGTGGACGATGTTTTCTGGCCGCAAAAATGGTGAGCTGAAAGACGCTTCAAAAGACAATTCAAAGAAAAAATAGTGGGGAAAAGGCCTCTGCGGCAGCAAATACGGGGGCAATTAGCTATAAATTTCGTAGCAAATTAGCCAACTCGACGGCTGACTTGACACCCATTTTGTCAAATACGCGGGCCCGGTGAACTTCGACTGTGCGGACACTGATGTCCAGCTGGTCGGCCACCAGCTTGTTGGGCAAACCCTCCACCACCAGCCGCATCACGCCTTTTTCCCGGTCTGTCAGGCCGTCGAGCAGCGCCTGTCGGCTGTGCGACTCGCTGTGCTGGGCCAGCGCCGCGGCCGAATGCGCCAGCGCCTGCTCGACGCGGTCTACCAGCGCGTTGTCGGAAAACGGTTTTTCACAAAAATCAAATGCTCCTTGCTTGACGGCGGCCACGGCGGTGGGCACATCGGCATGGCCAGTCAGAAAAATCACCGGCAGGGTGGGTTGCAAACCGTAACCAATCAACTTTTCAAACAGGCCCAGGCCACTCAGGCCGACCATACGCACGTCGAGCAGTACGCACGACGGCGACGTGACCCTGAAGTTGCCGGAAATGTGTGCATCGAAGGCTTCGCCGCTGTCAAACGATTCGCTCAGCAAGCGGCGTGAGCGCAGCAGCCATGCCAGCGCGTCGCGGACACTGGCATCGTCATCAACAAGGTAGACCACGGCGTTCGGGATGGGTTCCATAGGGATTCAGTGGATTCGACGTCAGGGCGTCCGGAAGGGAGCACGGCCGGTCGTGCAAGGGGCAACGGGCAGGGTGAAGCTGAAAATGGTACCGCGTGGCAGGACGGCTGCAAACCCGAGAAAACCGCCATGTTGCTCGATCACGGTGCGGCACAGGCTCAGGCCCAGGCCCATGCCCTCGTCTTTGGTGGTGAAAAACGGCGTGAACAGCTGCTCTGCCACTTCTGCCGAAATCCCCTCACCCTGGTCAATCACCGCGAACTCGACCCAGCGGCTGTGTGCGTTGGAGGCCGCCGGCCTGACGCGCAGTATGAGCACGCGGGCGCCCGTACCCGGGGTACTGGCGCCAGGCTCGTCACTGCCGGGTATTTGCGTGGCCTGCATGGCCTGCATGCCGTTGCGCGACAGGTTGAGCAGCACCTGCTCCACCATGGTGCGGTCACACAGCACAGGTGCACAGGCCGTATCGATTTCAATCACCACCGTGACCGACAATTTGCGCGCCTGCAGACTGACCAGCGGCATGACGGCGTCCAGCAAGGCTTTGGGGTCTATCGCCTCGCGTGCCTGGTCCCGGCGGCGCACAAAGTCGTGCACGCTTTTAATGACCTTACCGGCACGCTCGGCTTGCTCGGCGATCCGGCGCATTGCCACCTGCAGGTCGCTGGACAAGTCGGCTGCAGGCTCGCTGGTTGCTGGCGACTCGGGCGCTGCAGCAACAGGTGTATTAACGCCGCTGCCGCTGCTGCCACCATTACTGCCAGACTGGTACTGCAGCAAATTGAGCGAGCCTGTGGCGTAGCTTGAAATCGCGGCCAAGGGCTGGTTCAGCTCGTGGCTGAGCAGCGACGCCATCTCGCCAATCATGGCCAACCGGGCGGTGGCTTGCAGGCGGTCCTGACTGGCACGCGACAGCTCTTCAATGCGACGCTGTTCACTGACATCCAAAATGGCACTCATCCAACCAGTGTGCTTGCCGACGGCGTTGATCAGCGGTGCCTCCATGATCAGCACCGGAAAACGCGTGCCGTCTGGCCGCATGAAAACCGACTCATGGCCTTCCCTGGGCACCTTGTTGCCGGCCAGCCTAACCAGCTGCCGCTGTTGGTAGACGTCTGCCAGATCAGGCGGCCAGTAAGGCGAGGGAAAGCTGTGGTTGAGCAGCTCTTTGGCCGAAATACCCACCATCTGGCAAAAAGCCGGGTTGACGTAGGTGATGCGCCCAGACAGGTCGCGCGCCCGCAGGCCTGTCAACACGGAGTCTTCCATGGCCTTGCGAAAGGCAAGCGCTTCGCCGAGGTCGTGCTCAACCCGCAAGCGCCTGCGCATGTCGCGCGCCAGTAAAAACAGCACCGCCATCAGCGCCAGCGACATGGCGGTGACCAGCGCAGTCAGAACATTGGGGAACAGCGACGGCAGGCCAAGGCGGCTCTCCAGTCGCAGTACCAGGGGGTTGCCGGTCAGATCAAGCAACTGCTGCGCGACATAAATCCGGTTGCCACGCGACGGTGTGCCGTGCAGTGCCAGGCGGGTGCCGTCGGCCTCGGTAAAAGCCACGCTTTGCCCCCGGGCCAACTGTTTGCCCACCAGCTCGGCCAGCACATCCTGTAGCGAATAGGAAGCAACGGTATAGCCAACCAGGCGGCCCTCGACGGTGATGGGCATGCACATGTCAAGCATTTCAAAACCCAGACCATCGGCTTGCGGCACAAAGTAGCTGGTCGAATACGCTGCACCACTTAAGCGCCGTGCGGTGGTGCAGGCCAGGTTGATGTCGGCCTGCATGCTGTTGCGGCCAAGCCGTTCAAAAACAGGACTTTTGTAGGGCGTGCCCACTTGGGTGATGACGTCCAGCGATTCACTACGCCACTCCAGACGCATAATTTCGCGGCGCTCACGCAACAGGTCAGAGGCCGGGAAATTCCAGGCTTCTGGCGTACGTTCACCCGACTGCAAGGCCTGAAAGCTTTGAATATTGCGGGTAAAGCCAGCGCGGATATCGGTCACGATTTCAGCCGCATCGCGCTCAATCCGGCTCTGGATCTGGCTGGACTCATACCGGCCTGCCAGCCAAACCAGAGTGACCAGCAAAGTGGCCACCAGCGCCAGCAGCAGGATCCACAACGCCCAGCGCTGGGCACCATAGCGTCGGCTGCGCCAGTTTCGGCGAAAGCGACTGCGCCAATGGGTAAAAAACACCCTCACATCACACCTGCACCATCACAGCAACACCATGACGGCACCACGGCGATTCACAGCAACACACGGTGGCGCAAGGCTGGTAGCCGGGCTCTGGCGTCATTGAGCGCATGGTGGTGCAGCTCGGCCATCACCACCGCCGGGCCTTCTGCGTGCTGTGCCAGAACCTCGCCCCACGGAGCCACCGCCATGCTGTGACCCCACGTACGCCGGCGGTTTTCATGCACGCCGCCCTGCGCTGCAGCCACTACAAAGGCCAGGTTTTCAATCGCCCGGGCGCGCAACAACACCTCCCAGTGCACCTGTCCGGTAGTGAAGGTGAAGGCGCTGGGCACCAGCAGCAGGTCAGCCCCAGCCTGGGCATAGGCTCGGTACAACTCAGGAAAGCGCAGGTCGTAGCAAACGCTCAAACCCAAGCGCCAGCGATGTCC
>JANXTM010000013.1 GCA_025352405.1 Polaromonas sp. | reverse complement strand
ACCATTTCATGGACGAGTTTTTTCACCTCGGGGATTTCAATTTTCATGATCGACTTTCTATTAACGGTGCGCCCGTATGCTCGCAAAAATGCCAGCCACAAACAGCACACAGGCCAGGGCCTGCAACAGCGATGGCCACTGGCCGTCCCATACAAACGAATACAGCAGGGCAAACAGCGTCTCGCTGACGATCAGCTGGCCGCACAGGCTGGCGCTCAGGCGCTGGCTGGCGATGTTCCAGAGTATGGTGGCCAGCCAGGCCGAGCCAATGCCAGTTGCTATACAAAGCATAGCGGCTAGCGCAAACCCAGGCTGCCCGAGCAGCACTTTTGCATCAGTTCCCGTGGCCAGCCACAGCAGCAGCGCGCCCAGGCCTGTGGCCACGCCCAGCCAGTTGGCCCAAGTGGTGGCGTTGACGCCGGGGTGTTTTTTTAGCCAGGCGGCGTTCAGCAGGCCAAAGGCCGTCCAGAGCGCCATGGCCACCACGGCAAACACCACGCCGCGCCAAAAGTCTGGCACGCCAGCCGCTGCCGCGCCCTGTTCAAGCCCGTGACCTTGCGTAACCCGCATCATCAGCCCCAGGCCAAGCAGCGTCAGCAGCACGCCTGGCAGCAAAGCGCCCCAACTCAAGCCCGCAGGCTTGCCGAGCAGCATCATCCACAACGGAATCGTGCCGATGATAAGGCTGGGTACTTCGGTGCCCACATCGCGGATGGCCAGCACCAGCAGCAGGTAATAGCCAGTAAAACCCAGGACGCTCATACCCAACGCAGCCAGGGCCTGCTGCCGGGTGGGCCAGACCGCACACCGGATGGTCAGCATAAGCGCCAGCGACAACACGCCGTAAGACAAAAAACGCCCCGCTGTGAAGTCAACCGGCGACAGGCCACCGACCATGCGCGGCGCGACAAACACCAGACCCCACAATGCCCCGGCGGCCAGTCCCGCTGCGACTCCCTTCAGCATGGTGGATCAGATCGCAAACTAGCGTTGGCTGCAGCCAGACATACAGCGATAACGACGTGGCTCAGTGCGCCGGAAAGTTGAGCTCCCAGGCCATATGACGCGCCCGTGACCAGCGCAACGCACCCCGGAATATCCAAGCTGAAGGCCATCGAAAACTCCCTGGGATAAAATAAGAACGACCGTTCTATTTTAAAATTACGCAGCATAAAATCAGTCGCGCGTCTTGCTGGAAGACAATCAGCACTGAATTTCATTATCAGCGAACCCCACCATGAACAATCAAGAAATCCTGGCCAAGTTTGGCCCCCGTGAAGCGATGGAATACGACGTGGTCGTGGTCGGTGGCGGCCCGGGCGGCTTGGCCACGGCGATCCGCCTGAAACAGCTGGCGCTTGAAAAGGGTACCGACGTGTCGGTTGTGGTGTTGGAGAAAGGCTCAGAGCCCGGCGCGCATATTTTGAGCGGTGCCATCATGGACCCGCGCGCCTTGAGTGAGCTGTTCCCCAACTGGAAAGCGCTGGGCGCACCACTGCATCAGTCAGTAACAGGCGACGACGTGCAGTTTTTGACGACCACCGGCACCATCAACACACCGCAATTTTTAATACCCAAATGCCTGCACAACGACGGTAACTACATCATCAGCCTGGGCAACCTGGTGCGCTGGCTGGGCCAGCAGGCCGAAGCGCTGGGCGTTGAAATCTTCCCGGGTTTTGCAGCAGCTGAAATTTTGTACAACGACGATGGTTCAGTCAAAGGCGTGGCCACTGGCAACCTTGGCGTGGGCAAGGACGGCGAGCCAACCGGCAACTTCCAGCTCGGCATGGAACTGCACGCCAAATACACGATATTTGCGGAAGGCTCGCGCGGCCATCTGGGCAAACAACTGCTGGCCAAATACAAGCTCGACGCCGGCAAAGACCCGCAAACCTACGCGCTGGGCATCAAGGAACTGTGGGAAATCGACCCTGCCAAAGCCAAGCCCGGCCATGTGGTGCATTCACTCGGCTGGCCCATGGACAGCGCCACTTACGGCGGCGGCTTTTTGTACCACCTGGAAGGCAACAAGGTCACGCTGGGCTTTATCACCGGGCTGGAATATAGCAACCCGTGGTTGAGCCCGTTTGAAGAAATGCAGCGCTGGAAAACACACCCTGCCATTCGCCAGTACCTGGAAGGCGGCAAGCGCATCAGCTACGGCGCTCGCGCCATCACCTGCGGCGGCTTGATGAGCCTGCCCAAAACGGTGTTCCCCGGCGGCGCACTGGTCGGCTGCGACGCGGGCTTTTTGAACTTTGCGCGCATCAAGGGCAGCCACGCCGCCATAAAAACCGGAATGCTCGCCGCCGATGCCGCCTACGCCGCCGTGACCAGCGGCCGCCAGCACGACGAGCTCACGGCCTACCCCGAGGCTTTTGAAAAGAGCTGGTTGCATGAAGAGCTGGAGGCTTCGCGCAATACCAAGCAGTGGATGAAAAAGGGCTTGTATTTGTCGAGCATCATGAACGGCATTGAGCTGTGGCTGCTGCCCAAGCTGGGAATCAAATCACCGCCCTGGACGATTCACAACCGGGTGCCCGACCACGCCAAGCTCAAGCCCGCCAAAGACTGCCCGCAAATCGTCTACCCCAAGCCAGACAACAAAATCACCTTTGACCGCCTGAGCTCGGTGTTTGTCTCCAACACCAACCACGAAGAACACCAGCCCGCGCATTTGACGCTCAAGGATGCGAGTGTTCCCGTCAACATCAACCTGGCTTTGTACGCCGGGCCAGAGGCCCGCTACTGCCCGGCAGGTGTTTACGAGTATGTGAAAAACCCAGACAACACCGACCGCTTGCAAATCAACGCCCAAAACTGCGTGCACTGCAAAACCTGTGACATCAAAGACCCGACGCAAAACATCGTGTGGGTCACGCCTGAAGGGGGTGGCGGACCAAATTACGCGGGGATGTAGGCAGTCCGCGCAGGGGCGTTGCCGCGACGCTAGGCTTGCAAAAATGGCGCCAGTGCCGCCACGGTTTTGGCCGTTGCGCCGCGGTTGCGGGCTGCAAACGCCAGGCCTTTTAAGGCGACTTCGGCTTGGATGGCTCTATCGCTGACCAGCGCCAGCGCGGCTTGCATACCGTGCTGCAGGTCAGGTACGCGCAGCGCAGCGCCTGCCGCCTCGGCCAGCTCGGCGGCTTCCAGAAAATTAAAGGTGTGTGGCCCCATTACCACCGGGCAGGCGCAGGCCGCGGCTTCGATCAGGTTCTGGCCGCCCAGGGGTGCGAAGCTGCCGCCCAGCAAGGCCACGTCACTCATGGCGTAGTACAGCGCCATTTCACCGAGCGAGTCGCCGAGCCAGATATCGGCCTGCATCGCGTGCTCATTTGACAAGGGCCCTGCCGTCCAACTTGACCGGCGCGAGACGCTTAAACCGTGCTGCAAGGCCAGCGCCTGAACCTCGTCAAAGCGCTGCGGGTGGCGCGGCACGACCAGTACCTTAACAACTAGCGCTACTGAATTCATAGCGACTCGTCCCCTATTTTGCTGCGGCAGGGCACCTATTTGCTTGAAAAAATCGGCTTCTTCGCCCTCGCGCGAGCTGGCGAACATCAAGACGGATTGCCCCAACGCCTGTCGCCAAGCCTTGCCGGTGGCTTGCTGCTGTGCATCGGGTGTGGCGTCAAACTTGAGGTTGCCCAGCACGCCTGCCGGGGCCACACCCAGCTGGCGAAATCGCCCGGCATCGTCGTCGGTTTGGACCAACACTTTGGCCAGCGCGCCATAGGCGGGGTAAGACAGCGGCGACATGTGCCGGGCTTGCTGCAGTGATTTTTCAGACAGCCGGCCGTTGACGAGCACCAGCGGCACGGCATGCGCTTGGGCGGCGGCCACCGTGAGCGGCCAGATTTCGGTTTCCATCAGCAGGCCGAGGCGTGGCTTGAAATGGGTAAAAAAACGATTCACCACCGCGTGGCTGTCCCACGGCTGCCACACCTGCAGGTCGCCTGGCCGCAAAAGCGCCCTGCCCTCGGCCCGCCCGGTCGCGGTACCGTGCGTGAGCAGCAGGCGCAGGCCGGGGTACTGGGCGCGCAGGGCTTTGAGCAAAATAGCGGCGGTGCGCGTTTCACCTAACGACACCGCATGCACCCACACCAGAGTTGAAGCTGTTTCGGCCGCCTGGGTGTAGCGGCCAAAGCGCTCTTCTATAGCTTCGCCGTAGCCGGGCTCCTGCAGGCTGCGCCGCGCCAGTTTGCGGCGCAGAAACGGTTGCGCCAGCCACATCAGAAGCGCGTAAAAACGCAGCGCCCAACGGCTCATCGGCCAGCCTCAGCAGCAGACATACACCCCAGCCAGGCTTGCCACACGACCTGCACACCGGGCGCAGGCTGCGCAAATACGCTGACCTGCCGCGCACCCGATGGCCCGGTGCGCCAGGCCGTGTCGAAGTTGTAAATCTGCACATGCGGCAAATCGAGCGCGACCGCCAGGTGGCTCACGCCGCTGTCAACACCGATGACGCCGGTACATGCGCCAAGCACCTGCGCCAAGGCATCGAGCGGCAGGGTAGGCAACACCAGCGCGGCAGGGCAAGGGAGCCTATGCGTCAAGCTGGCAGCGTTCAAGGCGCTGGCGATGGCCTGGCTGGTCGCCAACTCTTGGGCATTGCCGTGCGCCAGAACGACGCTGTAGCCTGCCGCATTGAGCCGCTGGCCCAGCGCGACCCAATGTGCCAGCAGCCAGGCTTTGTCAGCGCGTGATGTGCCGTGAACGAAAGCCACACTGTTTGCCGGAATAGGTGCCGGAATATCTGTTGAAGGACTGTCATTTGCTGTGTTTTCAATAGCGTCTAGCGCCCGTATTTGCTGCCGCAGAGGCATTTTTAACCCGTAATCTGGCAGGCTAGCCAGACGGTAGCCGAGCGCCTGCGCCGCCAAGCAGCGCGCGCGCTGCACGGCGTCGATGTGCGGCACCATGGGGATCGCCACATCAGCCACCCAGCGCGTGGGAGCCTCATAGCCCGAGCCATCGGTCTGGTTGGCCAGGGCATAGCGTTTGCCGCCAGGTGCCAGCCGGGCCAGCCAGGCCACCAGCGCAGATTTGGTCAGGCCCTGCAGGTCAATCACGGCATCGTAGGCCGTCAGGCGCAACTGCGCTTTGAATACGCGCCACGCGCGGCGTGTGGTGCTGGACACCGGCGCCTTGCGCCAGCGCCGCAGATCGCAGGCCACCACGCGGTTCACGCCCGGACACAGCGACAGCACCGGCGCAAAAGAGGGCTCGACCACCCAGTCGATCTGCGCGTCAGGCAGCGCCGCCAGAATGTCCTGCACCACCGGCAGCGTGTGCACAACATCGCCCAGGGAAGACAGTTTGACGAGCAGGATACGCATCAGGCCGCATTGCGATTTAATGCGCGGCAGTCGCAATACGCGCATCAGGCTTGACGCTGCGCAGCAACGCCAGCATGTCCGCCTCAATGCGTTCAAGCGCCTGCTGGGTGTGCCCCTCAAAGCGCAACACCAGCACCGGTGTGGTGTTGGAGGCGCGAACCAGGCCAAAGCCATCGGGCCAATCGACACGCACGCCGTCAATAATGTTGACGACAGCAGGCGCAGCAAAATTCACAGACTTGATCAGCGCCTCGACCACCGCGTGCGGCTCGCCTTCCTTGCAGGGCACATTAAGTTCGGGCGTGCTGAAGCTGGTCGGCAGGCTGTTGAGCAACGCGCCGGCATCTGGCACGCGGCTGACGATCTCCAGCAAGCGCGCACCGGCATAGGTGCCGTCGTCAAAACCGTACCAGCGCTCTTTGAAAAAAATGTGCCCGCTCATCTCGCCGCCCAGCGGGGAGTTAATCTCGCGCATCTTCGCCTTGATCAGGGAATGGCCGGTTTTATACATCAGCGGCACGCCGCCAGCGGCCGTGATCTCAGGCGCCAGGCGCTGCGAGCACTTCACGTCAAAGACAATCGTGCCGCCGGGTACACGGCTCAACACATCGCGCGCAAACAGCATCATTTGACGGTCGGGATAAATGTTCTGGCCGTCTTTGGTCACGATGCCGAGCCGGTCGCCGTCGCCATCAAAAGCCAGGCCGAGCTCGGCGTCAGACGTTTGCAAGGCGTTGATCAAATCACGCAGATTTTCCGGCTTGCTGGGGTCCGGGTGGTGGTTGGGGAAATTGCCGTCGACCTCACTGAACAGCTCGGTCACCTCACAACCAAGCGCCCTAAAAATTGCCGGGGCCGACGCACCTGCGATGCCGTTGCCGGAGTCAATCACGATTTTCATCAGGCGCGACAGTTTGATGCCGCTGACGATGCGTTCAAGATAGGCTTCTGACACATCAACCGCCGTGACAAGGCCCGGGCTGGACGCGGTGGCAGCGCTTTCGGACTCGATGATCTTGCGCAAGCCCTGAATCTCTTCGCCATAAATCGCGCGCCCGGCCAGCACCATCTTGAAGCCGTTGTAGTCCTTGGGGTTGTGGCTGCCGGTGACCTGGATACCTGAGGTGGCCAGTGTGCTGGCCGCAAAGTACAGCATGGGCGTGGTGACCATACCGACATCGACCACATTGACGCCACTGGCGGCCAGGCCGCGCACCAGCGCAGCGGCCAGCGCTGGCCCGCTCAGGCGCCCGTCACGTCCCACGGCCACGTTTTTTTCACCCTCGGCCAGCGCGCGGCAACCAAACGCCTGGCCCAGCGCGAACGCCAGGTCTTCGTGGATGGTGGACGGCACCACGCCGCGAATGTCGTAGGCCTTGAAGATGGATGCGTTGAGCTGCATGGCGTGTCCCTAATCTGTATGGGCTGATTCCGAACTGAAATCAAAACGGCTCGATTGTAGGTTGCCAGCGTGCGAGTGACGTGTCCGAAAACGGCCAGTGAAAGTCGCCTGCACGGGTAAGATCAATTCCATGAAAATGCTGGAACTCACCGCATCAGGCGACGCCTGCTACGCCGCCATGAAGGCGCGTGATGCGCGCTTTGATGGCTGCTTTTTCACTGGTGTGACATCCACCGGCATCTACTGCCGCCCGGTGTGCAGCGTCAAAGCTCCAAAACGCGAAAACTGCCGCTTTTTCGGCCATGCGGCGCAGGCTGAAAGCGCGGGCTTTCGCCCCTGCCTGCGCTGCCGGCCCGAACTGGCACCGCATTCGGTGGTGTGGTCGATTCAGGATGCGTCTTATATTCTGGCGCATCAGGCGGCGAGGCTTCTTGATGAACCTGAAAGTTGGCTCGAGACCGCGCCATCTGTTGAAAAACTCGCGGCGAAACTCGGCATCAGCGACCGCCATTTGCGGCGCATCTTTGAAGCGCAGTTTGGCGTCTCCCCCCTGCAGTATCTGCAAACCCGCAGGCTCCACATCGCTAAACAGCTGCTGGCCGATACCGTCCTGCCGATCACGCAGGTCGCGCTGATGAGCGGTTTTGCCAGCCTGCGACGCTTCAACGCGGCTTTTGTTGGGCATTACAAGCTCAACCCCACGCAGCTCCGACGCGCGGCACCGCAAGCGGAAGGCAGCGGGCAAAGCATCACGGTGCGCCTTGGCTACCGTCCGCCGTATGACGTGGAGGCGATGCTGGCCTTCATGGGCAAGCGCAGCATCCACAACGTCGAATCTACTATGGAATCAATAGCATCTGGCACCCGTGAATACTCCCATAGCAGGACATTTGGCCTTGAAATAGCAGGTAAAAAACACACCGGCTGGCTGCACATGCGTTTTGACGAGCTGCGCTCACAACTGGTGCTGACGGTCAGTGATTCGCTGCGCGATGTACTCCCGGTAGTGATACGCCGCGTGCGCGCAGCGCTTGACCTGGACGCTGACCCCCAAGCCATCAACGCCGTGTTGCATGCGGCCTTTCCCGCGGGCGATGGCTTGCGCGTGCCCGGTGCGCTGGATGGCTTTGAGCTGGCGGTGCGCGCCGTGCTGGGCCAGCAGATCACCGTGGCGGCGGCCCGCACATTGGCGCAGCGCCTGGTGGACAAACTGGGCGAGGCCATCGTCACGCCGTGGCCAGCACTGAATCGCCTGTTCCCCTCGCCAATTGTTTTAGCGACCACCAGTGGAGACACGCTAGGCCAGTTGGGCATCGTCCGGCAGCGCCAGGCGGCCATTGCCGGCCTGGCACGGGCAGTCGCGGACGGTCACCTGCAACTGCATGGCGGTGCAGATGTACAAGGCACAGTTGAAGGCCTCAAGGCACTGCCAGGCATCGGCGACTGGACGGCGCAGTACATCGCGATGCGCGCACTGCGCTGGCCCAACGCGTTCCCAGCGGGGGACGTAGCGCTGCACAAGGCCCTGGGTGTGCAGGGCCTCAAAAACCCGGCAAGACTGGCCGAGGAGGCGTCGCTGGCATGGAAACCGTGGCGCAGTTATGCGGTGATACGGGTGTGGAGCGGCGCGTGGCTCGTCACCACGAAAGCTGCTCCTTGATTGATAGCATCTGGCGCCTATAAATGCTGCCGCAGCGCCCTGAAAAACCCTCAGAACATCCCTCAGAAATACGCCTGGAGACTCCTTATGAAATTCGATGCCTCTATCGTTCAGACCCATTTTCAAAGCCCTTTCGGCCCCATGGTCCTGGCCGCCACCACGCAGGGCTTGGCAGGGCTCTGGTTTGAGCGCCAGCGCCATTTGCCTGCCCAGTTGCTGGCCGAATCGACAGGCCCCGGCGTGTGGCCCACCGACCCCGAGCACCCGGTTTTAAAACAAACCATGCAGCAGCTCACCGAGTATTTCGCTGGCCAGCGCACGCAGTTTGATCTCCCGCTGGACTTGACGGGCGGCACAGCTTTTCAACAATCGGTGTGGCAGGCGCTGCTGGCCATACCGCTGGGCACTATGGCCAGCTACGGCCAGATCAGCAGCTGTATCGGAAAGCCCACTGCGGTGCGCGCGGTGGGCGCGGCGGTCGGGCGCAACCCGGTCAGTATCATCGTGCCCTGCCACCGCGTGATGGGCGCCGATGGGTCGCTCACCGGCTATGCGGGTGGCCTGGACCGTAAAACTGCACTGCTTCACCTCGAAGGTGTGCTCAACCTGAAGGACTTGTTTTGATTCCATCTCCAAATCATCCGTGCACTTTGTCGGCTTCGCTAGCCGTACGCTTGTACTGTTTTCGCTTCGCCTTCGCGTTCACGAATGATTTGGAAATGGAATGAGTGGATTGCCCGCTTCGCTGCCGCCCCGCCCCTGGGGCGCAGATTTTGTATTGCTTGCCGCCGTCTGGGGCGCGTCGTTTCTTTTCATGCATCTGGGTGCCGTTGAATTCGGGGTGTTGCCTACCGCTGCCGTGCGTGTGACCATTGCGACGCTGTTTTTATTGCCTCTGGTGTGGTTGCGCGGCCTGCTACCCGAGCTAAAAAAGCACTGGCGACGGACGTTTTTAATTGGCATGCTGAACTCTGGCATTCCGTTTGTATTGATTTCGTTTGCGTTATTGCACATCAGCACCGGGCTGTCGTCAATTTTGAACGCCACCGTGCCGATGTTCGGCGCACTGGTTGCCTGGGCCTGGCTCAAGGACAAACCCACCGCATCGCGCCTGCTCGGCCTGGCGATTGGTTTTGCAGGCGTGGCCATGCTGGCTTGGCGCGCAGCAGGTCCCACGGGCCCTGGCCTGGCCTTCAAGCCCGATACCTCAGGCACGGCGCCCGGTTGGGCGGTGCTTGCCTGTCTGCTGGCGTGCCTGTGTTATGGCATCTCGGCCAGCTACACCAAGCGCTATCTGTCGGGTTTGCCGCCACTGGTCACCGCTGCAGGCAGCCAGATCGGCGCGACGCTGGGTTTGGCCCTGCCGGCACTCTGGCAGTGGCCTGCGCGCATGCCCGGCCCCACGGCCTGGCTGGCGCTGCTGGCGGTCGGAGTGTTGTGCACCGGGCTGGCCTATATCTTGTTTTTCAGGCTAATCGAGCATGCCGGACCGCAACGCGCGTTATCCGTGACGTTTCTAGTGCCAGTGTTTGCTGTACTTTACGGCGTGCTGTTTCTGGGCGAGGTCGTGACGTCATGGATGCTGCTCTGCGCTGCGGTAATTGTGTGCGGTACGTCGCTGTCGACCGGGCTATTGAAACTGGGGCGGTAATCTGCTGCGACGCTGTGCCCCGCGCCGCTACTGCAACACGCCGGCGACGACATTGGACTTGGACTTGGAGTTGGAGTTGCCCCGATTTGACGGACACCTTATCGTTAAGTCAAGAAGGAGTCCAGATGAGTCACAACCGCAACCCCAAGCCGCCCTATTCGCCCCAGTTTCGCCACCAGTTCGACCATTTGCTGGCGAAACTGGG
>JANXTM010000341.1 GCA_025352405.1 Polaromonas sp. | reverse complement strand
AGAGGCTGCCCGCTGCTGGCTGCGCTGTCGCTTAAATGGGCCGGGCGTTGTTCGTTGTTACTCGAAAAGCTTCTGCCTATTGCTTGCGCGGCCATCACACCCGCGCCGACAGCCAAGCCCGCAGCCAAACCACCCGCAACCTTGCCACCTATGCCGCTACCTGCAGGCTGGCCAACGCCTGGTTGACCATAGGGCTGCTGACCATAACCCGGCTGACCGTAGGTCGCCTGGCCAAAACCGGGTTGACCATAACCAGGGGCAGCACCTGCAACAGCGCCAAAGGTTTGCGGGCCACTCAAGCCGCTGCTCATGGTGCCCGGGTTGACCATGCCCGTAGGGCCAACATAGGCTGGAGGTGATACCGCAGCGATTGCTGGTTTTTTGCGAAGCAGCAGGATGGCGACGGCGATGGCCGCACCACCCAACGCCAAGCCTAAACCAAGCGGAAAAGACGACGGTGCTGCGGGTGCGGCAGGCGCCAAGGCACCAAAAGCCTTGTTGGCGGGCTCTTTACTGGCTGGGACGCCGGGCTTTGACGCTAGCTGCGCGCGCAGCGCCTGAACCGCTTCGGGTTTGGCAAAAGGCAGCCCCGGGGCCAGCTTGTCGGCCAACGTCAACGCGTCGCGACCACGGCCGGCCAAACCCTGGCGTGCAAATAGCTCGGCCTGCACGTAATGCGCCTTGGCACTGTTGGGATGGGAAATCAAAACCTGCTGCACCATGACCTGGGCCTCGTCCACTTTGCCAGCCTGGGCGGCCTGGTAAATCTGGTTCATGGTCGGCTCTGCCTGCGCCATGGCCAAACCAAGGCCCGCGCTCATAAAGACAGCAAGTGCAAAAAGCTTGACAAAACGGCCGATGAATTGTTTCAACATGAAGATCACCTTTGAGGAGTCATAAATATACTCCGTGTAGATAGTGCCGCCCGCACAAAATGCAAGCCACAGGCAGCCACTCAATCGACGACATCAAAGTTGCTTCCAAATTAATAGCATATAGCCCCCATATTTGCTGGGGCAGGAGTCTTAAAACACCTGCAGATTTTAGAACTCAAACCTCATCAGGCGCCGTCACCGAGCGTTGGGCTTCATGCCGGGGATCATGTTTTTCCAACACTGTCGCCACGGCGCGTTTAAGCTTGCTTACTGCGCCGTTAATGGCCTGATGCGCATTTGCGGCACGGTCCTTCACCACTACCGGCTCACGCCCGACGAGCCGGGCTTCCAAAGTGCACTGAATTTCATCCGGACCGGACTTGGCGTGGCTATTTTCATCAGCCAAATGGGCCTCGACCCGTGTGATCTGCTCGCCAAAACGGTTCAGGGCGTCCTTAACAACCGTCGTCAAGTGGTCCGCCATCTCGTGGCGACCATCCGTGTGGTGGTCAGCGTTCAAAAATACTTGCATCCAGAATCCTTCAGTTGTTAAGTAATCGCCAGCGCGTTACAACGTGGTGCAACCGCGCATGCGCAAGGCAAGTTACCCCGCACCGGATTTATTATGCGCGCGGTTCGCCCTGCCCGTTGACAGTAATGGTCGGACCAGGCGCTGTGGTCATTTGAACGCGGTGCTCCTGGCCACGAAAGATATAGGTTACGTCCCAGTAAGCGGGCTTGGTTTGTGCGGTTTGGGGTTCGCAGCGTTGAACATCCTGCGTAGCGGCTTGCTGCCCGGCGTTATTGCGACCAATATTGGCGCCCAAAGCGGCGCCTGCGGCCAAGCCGCCAATGGTTGCCAGATCTTTGCCGGTTCCGCCGCCTACCTGATGACCCAAAACGCCACCTATCAACGCACCAGCTATGGCGCCTCCGATGTTGGGAGCGCCGCGCGCTGGCGCAGCAGCCACACCGGGCTCAATCCAGCAACGCTGCTCTGGCGTGTTCACCACAGCGCGAACCGAGCTGACGTTAACTTCGTAGAGGCGCTCCCCACCGCGCCGGCGGTTGTCATACACGGCCGCCGGCAAGGGTGCATAGCGGTCGTCGTTGACCCGGGCGTCGTAGCTCACCGCGCGTACAGATGAGATGCGCCCATTCATTCCCATGGCAACCAGCGACGGGTAGCGGCCGGGACGCAGCACCACGCACCGGCCACCAAAACGGATGTTTTCGCAGGCTTCCCAGCGATCCCCCAAAACCACGGCTGACAATGCGCGGTCATTAAACCCAAAACGGGTGAAATCGTCGATCTGGTTCTGTGCAGTGAACGATTGGCCGGTGAAATCCTCACCTGAATATAAAACGACCTGGCCACTTTCGGTGGGTGGCACAGCAGCGGCGGCAGGTGGGTAACGGTTGTCTTCAACCCGAGTACCAGTATTGGCCAAACGTACGGACGTCACACGGTCACCAAGGCCGGTGCCACCGAGTGACGGGTAATTTCCAGGCAACATGATGACGCAACGCCCGGAAAAGTTAATGTTGTCGCAGACCTCCCAAGGACCGCCCTTGACCACTACCGAAGAGGCGCGGTCGTTGAAGCCAAACCGCTGCAAGTCGCTTACCGGCCCTTCAGCGGTAAACGTTGGCCCCTGAAAATTCTCGTTTTGATAAAAGGTGACCTGTGCAAACGAGTGGCCCGCCAAGGCTACAGCGCAAACGGCCAGTGAGGTTTTAAGAAAAGTGTGCATGAATGTCTCCTTAGAATTAGCAACCTCAGGGTAGACAAGAGCGAGTGACTCGTCTGTAGGACACGCCACCCGTTTTGCACAATCCAATATCGACGGATAACTGGTGCGTGGGCTTATTCCGGGGAATCCGGGCTTCATGCCTTGACGTCGAGCGCACCACGCTGAACCTGGTCACGCTCCAGCGACTCAAACAGCGCCTTGAAGTTGCCCTCGCCAAAACCCTCGTCGCCTTTGCGCTGGATAAATTCAAAAAATACCGGCCCCAGCTGGGTTTGCGAGAAAATCTGGAGCAACAATCGCGGTGCACCACCCTCAGTACTACCGTCCATCAAAATACCGCGTGCCTGCAACTCGGCCACCGGTTGCCCATGACCCGGCAGCCTACCGCCCAACATGTCGTAATAGCTGTCGCTGGGGGCCGTCATGAGCGGCACACCGGCCAATGCAAGGCGGTCTACGGTGGCGAGCAGGTCATCGCAAATCAGCGCAATGTGCTGGATGCCTTCGCCGTTGAACTTCATCAGGTACTCTTCAATTTGCCCGCCGCCCTGGCGCGACTCTTCATTCAGCGGGATGCGAATTTTGCCGTCGGGTGCCGTGAGCGCCTTGGACGTGAGTCCGGTGTATTCGCCCTTGATGTCAAAAAAACGTATTTCGCGAAAGTTGAACAGGCGAGTATAAAAACCTGCCCAGAACGCCATGCGGCCACGGTAGACGTTGTGCGTCAGATGGTCGATCAGCTTCAGGCCGTGGCCGACCGGATGCCGATCCACACCTTCGACAAATTTGAAGTCAATGTCGTAGATGGATTCGCCGTCTTCAAAGCGGTCAATCAAATACAGGGGCGCGCCACCAATGCCCTTGATGGCGGGCAGGTTAAGCTCCATCGGGCCAGTGCGCATTTCCATGGGCTGGGCACCGAGCTCAAGCGCCCGACTGTAGGCATGGTGCGAATCCCTGACGCGAAAAGCCATGCCGCAGGCACTTGGCCCATGCTCGGCCGCAAAGTAACCCGCTACGCTTTTGGGCTCTCGGTTGACGATGAAATTGATCTCGCCCTGGCGGTAAAGCACCACATCCTTGGAGCGGTGCCTGGCCACCAGTGAGAAGCCCATACGCTCAAAAATGGGCTCCAGCAGGCCCGACACAGGCGAGGCAAACTCCACAAATTCAAAGCCCGTCAGACCCATCGGGTTGTCAAATAAATCGGCCATGGCGTGTCCTTTGAAAAGTGGGTTGTGGCGTCGAGCAGGTTGGCGCGCAGGTTAAGGTGCAGTTTGAATGCCTGGTACCGTATCTTGATGCAGGGACTGCACAGTTTTACTGCGGCCTGTAATGCATCCAACCTGGTTTATGCATTTTTCAAGCGCGGGTGAACACCTCAAACCTCAATTTTCACAAACAGTTGCGAACCCTAAGTGCTATTATTTTTATAGCTAGAAGCGCCCGTATTTCCTGCCGCAGATCTTTATTTTATTCGAAAAAATGATTCAAACCGGGTGGTGATGATCAAGTTGAGGCGGGGGTTTGCGAACCCGCCCGGGTTGCACCAAAAAATTGTCGCTCACTGGCAAACCATTCCAGCACAGGAATTGTGCCGGGCAGCACCGGGTGAACCTGAACAGGCAATGATTGCCAAGCAAACGCCTGCCCTTCGTGCATCTGCAACTCACCCGTCCAGGCCAATACCTTGCAAAAGTTCAGGCGTACCAAAGCATGCGGATAGTCGACCAGCTCGGTTTTCCAGGGGTGCACGGCGGCAATGGTGATGCCGATTTCTTCCTGCAGCTCACGGCGCAGGGCCTGTTCTATGGTTTCACCCGCTTCCAGCTTGCCACCGGGAAACTCCCAATAGCCTTCATAAACCTTACCGGGCGGCCGGGTCGTGAGCAGAAAGTCGCCGTTGGGCCTGATCAATACGCCGACAGCGACCTCTACCGTCTTGCGGTCAGGGCCGCCTTCTCGCGGGCGGTCACCGTCGGCTATGAGGGCCACTTAGACGGCGTGCTTTCCGGCGTAATCTCTTGCGAACTGGTAGGCTACGCGGCCACTGCGTGAGCCGCGCTCAAGCGCCCATACCAGCGATGCGGGGCGCGCTGCCTCGATGGCTGGTTGATCCACACCGAATGACGACAACCACTGGGCCACGATGGTGAGGTATTCGTCCTGACTAAAGGGGTAAAAACTAACCCACAAGCCAAAGCGTTCAGACAGGGAGATTTTTTCTTCCACCACTTCACCGGGGTGCACTTCACCGTCTTCGGTGTGGGTGTAGGTGAGGTTTTCCGTCATGTACTCGGGCAACAGATGGCGGCGGTTGCTGGTGGCATAAATCAGTACATTAGGCGTGGCGGCGGCGATAGAGCCATCCAAAATGGACTTGAGCGCCTTGTAGCCAGGCTCGCCTTCTTCAAAGCTAAGGTCGTCACAAAAGACAATGAATTTTTCGGGCAGGCCCGACACCACATCGACGATATCAGGCAGGTCCGTCAGGTCGGCCTTGTCGACTTCAATCAGGCGCAAGCCACGGGCTGAATATTCATTCAGGCAAGCTTTGATCAGGGACGATTTACCGGTGCCACGCGAGCCGGTCAGCAACACGTTGTTGGCAGGTTTTCCGCTCACAAACTGCTCGGTATTGCGCTTGATCTTTTCTTTTTGATCGTCAATTTCCTTGAGGTCATCAAGGCGCATATTGCCGATGTTTTTGACGGGTTCCAGCACGCCGTGGCCCGAGCCCCGTTTGCGGTAACGGTAGGCGATAGACGCAGTCCAGTCGGGCGCAGTCAAAGGCTGCGGCAAGACTGACTCAATGCGGGAGATCAGGGCTTCAGCCCGGACGATCAGACGTTCAAAATGCTCGTTCATGCTTTAACTCTTTTATCCGGATTCACAAGTTGTTGTCAGCTGCGGTAGTCGGCGTTGATCTTGACATAGTCGTAAGACAGGTCACAGGTCCAGACCGTGTCTGAAGCCTCGCCGCGGCCCAGCAACACACGCACGGTGATCTCGCTTTGCTGCATCACGCGCTGGCCATCGGCCTCCACGTAGCCAGGGTGCCTGCCGCCATTTTTAGCGACCAGCACATCGTCCAGATACAAATCAATGCGGGTCTGGTCGAGATCGTCAATGCCTGCATAGCCCACCGCCGCCAGGATACGGCCAAGGTTGGGGTCGCTGGCAAAAAAAGCTGTTTTAACCAGCGGCGAATGGGCAATGGCGTATGCCACCTTGCGGCACTCGTCGCTGGTTTTTCCGCCCTCGACGGTGATGGTGATGAACTTGGTGGCGCCCTCGCCGTCGCGCACGATGGCTTGTGCAAGTTGTTTTGCAATTCCCATCATGGCGGCACGCAATACCTGGCCGTCGGCACTGTCCAAAGAGGTGATGGGCGCGTGCCTGGCCTGGTTGCTGGCAACGACCACAAACGAATCATTGGTAGAGGTGTCACCATCGACCGTGACGCGGTTAAATGAGCCCTCGGCCAGCGCATTGGCCAGCTCGCCCATCAATGCTTGCGAGACACACGCATCGGTGGCCATGAAGCCTAGCATGGTCGCCATGTTGGGACGAATCATGCCGGCACCCTTGCTGATGCCGGTGATGGTGACCGGCACGCCGCCCAGCGTGATGCGCCGCGAGAAGGCCTTGGCCACGGTATCGGTGGTCATGATGGCTTCTGCAGCATTTCCCCAATTGTTTTCTTTGGCATCACGCAACGCTGCGGGCAACCCCGCTGCGATACGCTCGTGCGGCAAAGGCTCCATGATCACGCCGGTTGAAAACGGCAGGATTTGCTCGGGTGCCAGATTGAGTTCACGCGCCAGTGCAATGCAGCTGGACAGCGCGCGACTCAAGCCGTCTGCGCCGGTACCGGCGTTGGCGTTGCCGGTGTTGATCAGCATGGCGCGAATGCCAAAACTCTGACCCGCATTTTTGGCCAGATGTTCACGACAAATCTGCACCGGCGCTGCAAAAAATCGGTTTTGGGTAAAAACAGCGCCCACCGAAGCACCCTCATCGAGCAGGAGTACGGCCAGATCCTTGCGGTTGGCTTTGCGAATGCCCGCCTCGGCGACGCCCCAGCGCACGCCAGGTACGGGGTAAAGGTCTGCTGCGGGCGTGGCCACTAAATTAACAGGCATGGTGTCACTCCGAAAATAAGGGGATCGGGGGCAAACTTCGGTTGAACTTGACTCAGCTCAGCTTGCCGTGGCACTGCTTGTATTTTTTACCCGAGCCGCAAGGGCAAGGGTCGTTTCGACCGACACCCGCGAAGGCCATCGCAGCCCCGGCAGCCGGTGCAACGCGCCTCATAGAAGCCTCGTCGGTCAGCGTCTCGACTTCGCCCGTTTCAGTCGGCGCGGTGTAGGTTACGTTGGCAATGTTCTCGGCACGGTTTTCCATTTCTTCTGCAGCTTGCTCAAGTTGCTCGCTTGATTGCACCTTGACCGTCATGAGCACTTTAGTGACTTCGTTTTTCACGCTGTCAAGCAACTGGCCGAACAGCTCAAACGCTTCGCGCTTGTACTCCTGCTTGGGCTGTTTCTGGGCGTAGCCGCGCAGGTGGATACCCTGGCGCAAGTAGTCCAGCGAGCTCAGATGTTCACGCCAGTGGGTGTCTATGCTTTGCAGCAACACGATGCGCTCGAACTGGATAAAGTTCTCTTCACCGATTTTCTCGACCTTGTCAGCAAAAGCGGCATTCGCTGCACTGATGACTTTTTCAAGGATGTCTTCGTCCGTGATGGCGGTGGCATTCTCGAGCTCTTGGGCCAGCGGCACATCCATCTGCCATTCGTCGCGCAAAACCGCCTCAAAACCGGCGATGTCCCACTGCTCTTCCACGCTTTCAACCGGCACATATTGCCGCGTCAGATCGGTAAAGCAACCTTCACGCAGGGAAGCAATCTGGCTTGAGAGGCTGACGGCGTCCATGATGTCGTTGCGCTGCTGGTAAATCACCTTGCGCTGGTCGTTGGCCACATCGTCGTACTCCAGCAGTTGCTTGCGGATGTCAAAGTTGCGGGCTTCCACCTTGCGCTGGGCCGATTCAATGCTGCGCGTGACAATACCGGCCTCAATCGCTTCGCCGTCGGGCATCTTCAGGCGCTCCATGATGGCCTTGACGCGGTCACCCGCAAAAATACGCATCAGCGGGTCGTCCAGGCTCAGATAAAAGCGCGATGAGCCCGTATCGCCCTGGCGGCCCGACCGGCCACGCAGCTGGTTGTCAATGCGGCGTGACTCGTGGCGCTCTGTCGCGATGATGCGCAAACCGCCCAAGGTCTTGACGCGCTCGTGCTCTTCGGTCCATTGCGCGCGCAAACGGACAATTTCAGCCTGTTTGGCAGCCTCGTCAAGCGACTCGTCAGCCTCGACTCCTTCAATAAGTTTTTCAACATTGCCGCCCAGCACAATGTCAGTACCCCGACCGGCCATGTTGGTGGCAATGGTGATCATTTTTGGCCGGCCCGCTTGCGCCACAATGTCGGCCTCGCGGGCATGCTGCTTGGCGTTCAACACCTGGTGCGGCAGTTCTGCCTTGATCAGAAGTTCATCAATGATTTCGGAATTTTCAATTGATGTGGTGCCAACCAGTACGGGCTGGCCGCGCTCATAGCACTCCCGAATATCCTTGATGGCGGCTTCGTACTTTTCACGCGTGGTTTTGTACACGCGGTCCAGTTGGTCGTCGCGCTTGCTGATCCGGTTCGGCGGAATAACCGTTGTCTCCAGACCGTAAATTTCAGAGAACTCGTAAGCTTCAGTATCAGCCGTACCCGTCATACCAGCGAGCTTGCCGTACAAGCGAAAATAATTTTGAAACGTAATCGAGGCAAGTGTCTGGTTTTCGGCCTGAATCTGCACGCCCTCCTTGGCCTCGACCGCCTGGTGCAAACCGTCGCTCCAGCGTCGGCCGGTCATGAGGCGGCCGGTAAATTCGTCAACGATCACAATCTCCCGGCCGTTCTCGCCATCCTGAACCACATAGTGCTGGTCCCGGTGGTAGATATGGTTGGCGCGTAAGGCCGCATACAGATGGTGCACCAGCGAAATATTCGCCGGGTCATAAAGCGTGGCACCCTCGGGAATCAAACCGAGTTTGAACAAAATATCTTCAGCGTTTTCGTGGCCCTGCTCAGTCAAAAAGACCTGGTGCGTTTTCTCGTCAAGCGTGAAGTCACCTGGCGTGGTCACGCCTTCTCCAGTGCGCGGATCAGCTTCGCCTTCCTGCTTGGTCAGTGAGGGAACAACCTGGTTGATCGCGATGTACATCTCGGTGTGGTCTTCTGCCTGGCCACTGATGATCAACGGCGTACGGGCTTCGTCGATCAAAATTGAGTCCACCTCGTCAACGATGGCAAAGTTCAGGCCGCGCTGAACGCGGTCTGTGACCTCGTACACCATGTTGTCGCGCAGGTAGTCAAAGCCGTACTCGTTGTTGGTGCCGTAAGTGATGTCGCATTGGTAGGCCGCCTGCTTTTCCTCACGCGCCATGTTGGGCAGATTAATGCCCACCGTGAGACCGAGAAAGTTATAAAGCTTGCCCATCCAGCGCGCATCGCGGTTGGCCAGATAGTCATTGACCGTCACCACATGCACGCCTTTGCCGGTCAATGCGTTCAGGTAAACAGGTAACGTGGCAGTAAGGGTCTTGCCTTCACCGGTGCGCATTTCCGAAATTTTGCCATTGTGCAGCGACATGCCGCCCAGCATCTGCACGTCAAAGTGGCGCATCTTCATGACCCGTTTGCTGCCCTCACGAACAACTGCAAAGGCTTCGGGCAAGATCGCGTCAAGCGCTTCACCACTAGCCACACGGTCTTTGAAGGTCTGGGTTTTGGCACGCAATTGCTCGTCGTCAAGCTTTTCGTATTCGGGCTCCAGCGCGTTGATACGCTCTATGGTTTTGCGGTAACTTTTGAGCAGCCTGTCGTTGCGGCTGCCGAAGATTTGGGTCAGGATATTGGAGGCCATAAATGCGGGGTCGCCTTGCAACCCCCGTGAGCTGGCAATGCGACCGAAATCCCTTAGTGAATACGGACTTAGGATGTGTGGAGGAATAATTTCTCGATTCGAAAAATTATTGCTCACCACATCCGCAGGTGTGGGCGCTTCAGTCAAGTTCAACTGAGCGCAAACCTCAGATTTTACCTCCCGCGGGCCCCTTACTTTGGGCGGGGTAGCTGTATCGCTGGCGAGGCAGCGTTCGAACTGGCCAACGCCGTCATTTGCCCTGGCGGCATTTTCTGACCCGCTGTGAGGAATTTTTGTGGATCTTGAAAAACCCCTTGTACCAACACTTCAAAATGAAGGTGGGAGCCCGTTGAGCGGCCGGTTGAGCCGACTTCCGCAATTTTTTGACCACGCTTGATCAAATCACCCTTTTTGACCAACACTTTGGACGCATGGGCGTAGCGGGTGACCAAGTCATTGCCGTGGTCAATCTCGACCATGTTGCCGTAAGCCGGGTGGTACTCCTGAGCAACGACCACGCCTCCCGCAGCCGCCAGAATCGGCGTGCCTTGACCAGAGGGAAAATCAAGCCCCGTGTGCAGTGCAGACTGCCCATTGACTGGGTCGATGCGCCAGCCAAATGACGAGCCCAAAATCCCGCCAACCACGGGTTGTTGCGTGGGTATCATCAGTTTTTTTATTTTTTGGTCAAACAAACGCGACTCCATGAGCGTCATGAGGTCCACCCGCTGGTCCGTGATCTTGTCGAAATCAGCGAGCGTGGCTTGCAGCTCTTCCATGGTCAGCGATCGGCTGGCGACCAGTGCGCCGCCACTGCCGATAGTGGATTTGATATCGCCCGGGTTGACCCCTGCAAGGCCGGATACCCGTTCACCGAGCGCCTCCAGTTGAATCATCTTGGCCTGCATTTCACCAACGCGCTTGGCCATCACGTCGAGGTTTTCGCGCATGAAGCGGTCGCGCTGCTCGAATTCATCCTTGACCACCAGCTTGACGAGCGTGCCCACCACCGGCCAGCCTTCGCGGGCACCCTTGAGAAACACCCAGTGATAAAGGCCTGCGGCCACCACCATCAATGCAAAGGCCGTTATGAAACCGACAACCACCAGCTTGGTGCCACTTAAATAAATGGCCCGACTTTTGGCCAGCCACGCATCCGTGATAATCAAATGCATTCATCTACCTCTTAAAAAGCTTGCGCCCTTTGGCCCAATACCGGCATCCATGAACCAGCGCATTTACCTTGCAAAAGCCATACCGCAGAAGCAGGCTGTGACAGTGCATGAAGCTGTTCAAAACTCACCAACCCTTGGTCAGCTCACAGCACTGATTCGGGATTCCAGCGCACGCCTGAAGGCCATTGAGTCACTGATACCGGAAACCCTGCGGCCGCTTGTCCAGGCAGGCCCCATAGACGGCGATTCATGGTGCCTGCTGGTCCACGGGAATGCGGCCGCAGCCAAGCTTCGCCAGCTCACCCCCCTGATCCAGGCACGTCTGCGTGGCAAAGGCTGGAAGGTTACCTCAATTCGGCTGAAGATACTAATCAGCCGGAGATGAGTCTGTCAGCCGGGTATTTTTGAGTCGCCACAAATGAATTCGACCGGCGATCCTTGAGGAGGATATGCCGGGCGATCTTTGAAAAATGGTGCCGATTATCGGAGTCGAACTGATGACCTACCGCTTACAAGGCGGTTGCTCTACCAACTGAGCTAAATCGGCACGGAACCGTATTCTACTTGACTCGCTTGAGTGTTGGACGCGAACCTGCAGGTGGTTTTGGTGGCTCTGGCGAATTTACTTCATCACCGGTGTCAACGGGCAGGTTTTCTACGGCCATCAGCTGCACAACCTTCGCGTCTGCAGCTGCTCCGACGGGGTTGCCAGACTGGACCAGCGGCTCGGATAGCGGCACAGAGGACAACACCGAAGCCGCAGCCGTACTGCTGGGAGATGGCACACCAACTGAGCTTGCCCCCGGCATCGGAAACGCCATACCCTGGCCATTTTCACGGGCGTAGATCGCTATAACGCGGCCGATTGGCACCATGATCTCGCGCGAACTGCCTGCAAAGCGCGCCTTGAATTCGATGAAGTCGTTGCCCAGCTTGAGTGATGAGGTTGCATCAAAACTGATGTTAAGGACAATTTCATTGTTTTTGACGTACTCCCGAGGCACTTGCACCGAGTCGTCAACAGCCACTGCAACGTAGGGCGTCAACCCATTGTCAGTGCACCATTCGTACAGCGCCCTTACCAGGTAAGGGCGTGTCGAGGTGGCGTCCAGCGCATTCATGAAATCAGCCAAACCAGACCCCGGCCAGCGCAATAGACAAAACTGAAAGCGCGGGGATCTTTCCGTCCAAGCAGGGGGTGCGGGACTGGCTTTGCCAGACCGCAGGCGCAACGGCCCCCTCGGGGGGCAGCGACGTACACGCAGTGACGAGCGTGGGGGCCATATTACTTGCGCATGACTTTTTCAGAGGGCGTCAGTGCTTCGATATAAGCCGGACGCGAAAAAATGCGCTCTGCGTATTTGAGCAACGGTGCTGCATTTTTCGACAGGTCAATATCGTAATAGTCCAGACGCCACAGCAGCGGCGCGATGGCAACGTCGAGCATCGAGAAATTGTCGCCAAGCATAAACTTGTTTTTCAGGAAAATTGGGGCCAGCTGGGTCAGACGGTCGCGTACATGCGAGCGGGCTTTCTCAAGCGCCTTCTCGTTGCCTTTGGCAGCACGTGATTCAAGCGTGCTGACATGCACGAACAACTCTTTTTCGAAGTTCAGCAAAAACAAACGCACACGAGCACGGTCAACCGGATCGCCGGGCATGAGTTGTGGATGCGGGAAGCGCTCGTCAATGTATTCATTGATGATGTTCGACTCATACAAAATCAGATCACGTTCGACCAGAATCGGCACCTGGCCATAAGGATTCATGACGTTGATGTCTTCGGGCTTGTTGTACAGGTCCACGTCGCGAATTTCGAAATCCATGCCCTTTTCAAACAACACAAAACGGCAGCGGTGCGAGAACGGGCAGGTTGTGCCTGAATAAAGGACCATCATGGTACGGGACTCCTAAATGCAAAGGAGCGGACACAAAAAAGCATCCACTCCAGAAGATGCCAGGACCTTGGTCCCGGCGAAAATTACTTGACGTTTTTCCAGAACGAGGCGTTCAGACGCCAGGCTGCGAAGGTCAGACAAAGCAAAAAAATCAGCACCCAGACACCAATGCGAACACGGGTGTTTTGGGCTGGCTCCCCCATCCATTGGATATAACCTACCAGGTCACCCATGGCTTGGTCGTATTGCAACGGCGTCATGGTACCCGGTGTCAGCTGTTGCCAGCCCTTGAAAACCGAGACCTTGTGGCCGTGTTCTTCAAGCTCTTGATACACCGGCTTGCGCTGACCCTGCAACTCCCACAGAACATTGGGCATCGCCACATTTGGATAGGCCAGATTGTTCCAGCCAGTGGCCTTGCCATCGTCGCGGTAGTAAGTGCGCAGGTAGGTGTAGATGTAATCTGCACCCGTACCACCAGCGCCCGAACGCGAGCGGGAAATCACGGTCAGGTCGGGCGGATTTCCACCAAACCAGTCTTTCGCCTGCTTTGGATCCATGGAAACTCTCATCGTCTCCCCGACTTTGTCGGTGGTGAAAAGAAGGTTGTCCTTGATCTGCTGCTCGCTGAGGCCGATGTCTTTGAGACGGTTAAAACGCATGTACGCCGCCGAGTGGCAATTCAGGCAGTAATTAACAAACAGTTTGGCGCCGTTTTGCAGCGCTGCCATGTCGTTGGTTTTGTTCGGTGCTTTGTCCCACGCGATACCACCTTCGTTGGCCTGAGCACCCGCCGCAAGGCCTAGCGCGGTAATCAGTGCAAGAATTATTTTTTTCATGGTGAGGGGTTTCCAGCTCAATGGGCGGCAAAAATCACGCGGTCGGGAACGCGCTTGAAAGTACCGAGTCGGCTCCACCACGGCATAGCCAGGAAAAAACCAAAGTAAAAAATAGTTCCGATCTGGGAGACACGCTCGCCAATGGCGGACGGCGGCTGCACACCGAGATAACCCAAAACCAGGAAATTAATCACGAACACACCATAAAGGTATTTGTTCCAGCTCGGCCGGTAGCGGATCGACTTGACTTCGCTGTGGTCAAGCCATGGCAGGAAAAACAGGATGATGACCGCACCACCCATCACAACCACACCCCAGAATTTAGCGTCAATCACCAGCATGGCGGCGACTGCCGCGGCAGCCACCAGTGCAATCGCCACCTTGAACAGGCCAGCTATTTTGGCCTTGACGATGGCCAGCGCAGCACCGGCCACCACGCAGGCGATCAGCGCATACATCATCTGGCTGGTGATGGCACGCAGCATCGAGTAATACGGCGTGAAATACCACACGGGTGCGATGTGCGCAGGGGTCTTGAGTGGGTCAGCAGGGATGAAGTTGTTATATTCGAGGAAATAACCACCAAACTCAGGTGCCAGGAAAATAATGGCCGTGAACACCATCAAAAACACGCTTACGGCAAAAATGTCGTGCACTGTGTAGTACGGGTGAAACGGAATACCGTCCAGCGGATGGCCTTCGGCATCTTTGGGTGCACCAGGCGCCTTGATCTCAACACCATCGGGATTGTTTGAACCGACCTCATGCAACGCAATAATGTGCGCAGCCACCAGGCCCAGCAGCACCAGCGGCACGGCAATCACGTGGAAAGCGAAAAAGCGGTTCAGCGTGGCGTCGCCCACCACATAATCACCGCGAATGAGCAGAGCCAGATCAGGGCCGATAAAAGGGATGGCGGCAAACAAATTGACGATCACCTGGGCGCCCCAGTAACTCATCTGGCCCCATGGCAGCAGGTAACCCATGAAAGCCTCGGCCATCAGGCAAAGGAAAATCGCGCAGCCAAAAATCCAGATCAGCTCGCGTGGCTTGCGGTAGCTGCCGTAAATCAGCCCGCGGAACATATGCAGGTACACCACGACAAAAAATGCAGACGCGCCAGTAGAGTGCATATAACGAATCAACCAGCCCCACGGCACGTCGCGCATGATGTATTCGACCGAGCCAAACGCCAGGGCAGCATCAGGCTTGTAGTGCATCGTCAAGAAGATGCCGGTGGTGATCTGAATCACCAGCACCAACAAGGCCAGCGAGCCAAATATGTACCAAAAATTGAAGTTTTTTGGCGCGTAATACTGCCCTAGATGCTCGTTGTAAAGCTTGCTGGCCGGAAAGCGGTTATCAAGCCATGTCAGCGCTTTTTCAGCCAGCGGGGCATCGGGGGAAACTTGTTTAAATTCAGCAGCCATCACGTGTCCTGTTACGAGTAGGTTTTTTTGCGATTGCGTGAATCAGGTCTGGCGTCTTCTTTGGCGAAAACTCGTCAGAAAAATATTCAGGCGCGGTCGACAGGTCTTTTAAAAACGTCTTGAGTTAACGCTCTCAGGCCTTTTTATCTTCACCAATCAGCAGCCGTGTGTCTGACAGGTACATATGCGGAGGCACTTCCAGGTTGTCCGGTGCGGGCTTGTTTTTGTAAACACGGCCAGCCAGATCAAATGTGGAGCCATGGCAGGGGCACAGAAAACCGCCAGCCCAGTCATCGGGCAGCGAAGGCTGCGCACCTGGCTGAAACTTGTCTGACGGCGAGCAACCCAGATGCGAACAAATACCCACCACCACCAGCGTATCGGCCTTGATGGAGCGGTTTTCGTTGCGGGCATAAAGGGGGGTCAACTCGTCCTGTTTGCGCATGGACTTAGGGTCTGCCAGCAAGGCGTCCACTTTCGGCAGCGACGCGAGTTGTTCAGGGGTGCGTTTGACAATCCACACCGGCTTGCCGCGCCACTCAACAGTGATTTTCTCGCCGGGTTTGATCGCTGAAATATCAACCTCAACAGCCGCACCGGCTGCTTTGGCGCGCTCGGAAGGCTGAAAAGTACTTACAAACGGGACAGCAACGGCGGCAACGCCAGCGCCGCCCACGACAGCCGTGGTGACGATCCAGTTTCTTTTATTTTTATCTAGAGGCGCGCCTTGGGGCGCACCGTTCACGCTTGCTTGGGTCATGGAAATCCTTCAAGAACTGGCTTGAATATGGCTTGGTGGGGACAACCCCCAATTGTAGCGGAGCGCGAACGCGCTTTTCAAGCACCCGGATCTAATGCAGAGTGCATCGGCGCTGCAACAGTGTTCTGTTTGTCGAAGCTCAACAGATGATTTGAGGCAAATCACCCAAGGCGCCTGGATCGCTCTTCAGAGCACATAATCTGTTCTCAAAGTTGAATTAGTTGCGTGTCGCCGAAATTCGACCGAGAAATAATCAGGCTAACCCCATAGGAACTATATGTCAATGATGCAGGAATTCAAGGAATTTGCCGTCAAGGGAAATGTGATTGATCTGGCCGTCGGTGTGATCATTGGCGGCGCGTTCGGCAAGATTGTGGATTCCGTTGTTGGCGATCTGATCATGCCGGTGATAGGTGCTGTGGTTGGAAAACTCGATTTTTCAAGCCTGTTTGTGGTGCTGGGCAATGTGCCCGCTGGTACCGCCATGACGCTGGACGCACTCAAAAAGGCGGGCGTCCCGGTGTTGGCGTACGGTAACTTCATCACCGTTGCCGTCAACTTTGCGATCTTGGCTTTCATTATTTTCCTGATGGTCAAACAAATCAACCGCATGAAACGGGCTGAACCTGTTGTAGCAATTGCACCTGTAGCCACGACAGAAGATGTGCTTCTGCTGCGCGAGATCCGTGACAGCCTAAAAAAATAGCCCAGGACGATAGCCCAAGAGCGATTTATGAACACGGATGATCTCATTTTTTTCTATTGATTAGCTAGCTATACGTCCCCGCAAAACCTGCCGCAGGAGCATTTTTACTGTAACTTTTTAGCGGCAAGTGCGCGCGCCATGCGAACCGCTGCTAGCAGGCTGGCAGCATCAGCCCGGCCGGTGCCCGCGATGTCAAACGCGGTGCCATGGTCGGGACTGGTTCGCACCAGTGGCAAACCCAGCGTGACATTTACGCCCTGCTCCACCCCCAGGTACTTGACCGGAATCAAACCCTGGTCGTGGTACATCGCCACCACCACATCAAATTCGCCGGCTTTATCAAACGTGTTGCGCGCCCGCATGAACACGGTATCTGGCGCAAAAGGGCCACTGACATGCAGGCCCTCGGCCCGGGCGGCGGCTACAGCTGGCGCGATGATGGCCTGCTCTTCACTGCCAAACAACCCGCCTTCACCGGCATGCGGGTTTAGCCCTGCAACGCCGATGTGGGGTGCCCGCCCCAGCATGGCGCTCAAGGCGTGGTGCGTGATGCGCAGGGTTTGCAAGACGTTGTCAAACGTCACCGCCTCAATGGCCCGCCGCAGCGACATGTGAATGCTGACCAACACGGTTTTAAGTTCGTCGTTA
>JANXTM010000317.1 GCA_025352405.1 Polaromonas sp. | reverse complement strand
CGACGAGCGCCAAACCCCGACGAAAATAGACCACTCTAGATAGATATGACGCCCCCACGGTTGCTCACTGCGTGTAGCGCCCTGCCCCCCGAGGGGGCCGCTGCGCCTGCGGCCTGGCAAAGCCAGTTCCGCGGCTCCTGCCTGGATGGCAAATATGGGATCGGGCACTTTTACACCGCAAACCGCCTCTTAAAGCGATGACTGAACTCCGAAACGTTGAAGCTGACCTGTCGCGTTTTCGTGCGCGCGTGGTGGTGGCCAGCCTGGTGGTGCTTGGCTCGTTTGCACTGCTGGCCAGCCGGCTGGTTTACCTGCAGGTGTATCGGCATGCTGACCTCAGCGAGCAGGCCGAAAGCAACCGCACCGCCATTGTGCCGATCGTACCTAACCGGGGGCTAATTCTGGACCGCAATGGCATCGTGCTGGCCTCCAACTATTCGGCCTACACGCTGGAAATCACGCCGTCTAAAGTCCCCAACCTTGAAGAAACGATTGCTGCGCTGGAGAAAGTCGTTGATATTCAGCTGCGAGACAAGCGCCGTTTCAAGCGCTTGCGCGAAGAGTCGAAAAATTTTGAGTCCCTGCCGATTCGTACGCGCCTGACAGACGAAGAAGTCGCGCGTTTTGCGGCGCAGCGTTTTCGCTTTCCGGGCGTTGATATCAAGGCCCGCCTGTTTCGCAGCTACCCTTACGGCGAGCTTGGTAGCCATGTGGTGGGCTACATAGGCCGCATCAATCAGGCCGAAAAAGAGACCATCGAAAGTGGTGACGACGAGGGCAACTACCGCGGTACCGACTACATTGGCAAGCTTGGGGTAGAGCAGAGCTTTGAGCAGCAGTTGCACGGCACCACGGGTGTCGAGCAGGTTGAAACATCTGCCGGTGGGCGCGCCGTGCGCAAGCTGGCCACCAACCCGGCCACGCCGGGAGATACCGTCATGCTGTCGCTCGACATCAAGTTGCAAAAGCTGGTGGAAGACATGTTTGGTGACCGGCGCGGCGCGCTGGTCGCGCTGGATCCCAAAACCGGCGACGTGCTGGCCTTTGTGAGCAAACCGACGTTTGACCCCAACTTGTTTGTGGACGGCATTGACACCGAGAGCTGGGAGGCGCTCAACGAGTCCATCGACAAACCCTTGCTGAACCGCGCCTTGCGCGGCACCTACCCGCCGGGATCGACCTACAAGCCGTTCATGGCCATGGCGGCATTGCAGACCGGCGCGCGTGCCCCCACGGCGCTGATCAACGACCCCGGTTTCTTCATGTTCGGTGGTCGCCGTTTTGGCAGCCCTGAAAACGAGCGTGGCGGCATCATGGACATGAACCGCGCCATCGTCGAGTCAAGCAATGTTTATTTCTATTCGCTGGCCAACGAGATGGGCGTGGAGGCCATGCATGACTTCATGAAGCCGCTTGGTTTCGGGCAGATCACCGGTATTGACATCAATGGCGAAGTGCGCGGCGTGCTTCCCAACCAGGCCTGGAAAAAGAACTATTTCAAAAAGACCGAGCAGCAAAAATGGTTTGCCGGTGAAACCATTTCGCTGGGTATTGGTCAGGGCTACAACAGCTTCACCATGCTGCAGCTGGCGCAGGCCACAGCCATACTGGCCAACAATGGCATCAAGCATAAGCCGCGGCTGGTGATTGGCATGCAAGACCCTGTAACGCGCGCCATGCATGCGCTACCCTTGGCACCCGCCGAAGACCTGGGCTACAAGCCGGAGAACGTCGCCATCATTCGCAAGGCGCTGGTTGGTGTCACCCAGGGCGGTACGTCGACCAAGGTGTTTGCCGGGGCGGGCTACATCAGTGGCGGCAAGACCGGCACGGCCCAGGCCGTCGGCATGGCGGCCAAGGGCAAATACAACAGCTCCAAGATGGACGAGCACCAGCGAGATCACGCGCTGTACATTGCGCTGGCACCGGCGGATGACCCCAAAATTGCGCTCGCCGTAATTGTTGAAAACGCCGGCTGGGGCGCTGGTTCTGCCGCGCCGATTGCACGCCGGGTCTTTGACTACATGCTGATGGGCCAGTACCCCAACGACGAAGACATGGCCGCTGTGAAAAAAGGCCAGGCCGGTGCACCCGTTGGCAAACCCCGCCGCGTTGCCGATATGACGGCGCTGTTGCCTGGTGGCAGTGGTTTGCTGATGCCAGAGGCGCCCAAGCTGGCCGGATCTCGCGCAGTCGTCTCGGGTTTGCCGTTGCGCTAGGAGCCTGGCCAGCCGACGTTCCTTCCGCCGCCCAGACTCCTAGCGTTCAACCTGTCTTATAACCGGCCGATAACAAGTCGGAAGCGCACAGCCGCTAATCCACGGGCGAGATGGTCACTCGCTGGCAGATCACTCAAGTGCTATTTTTTCAACAGCATACGGCGCCCACAAAATATGCCTAAAAAATCTTTTTTGACCAAAGATTTTTGGCCCCTTGACTAGAATTAAATGGCCATAAAAAAAGCGCTGGGGTTGCCAGCGCCTTGGCTGTCAGACATCTTATGGAATATTTGTCAGCTTGTAAATCTATTGTATTGTCTCCTCGGCTCCTCGCTTTGTGAGCAACAGGGCTCATCAGCAATGACATAACTGTAGCGTGCGCACTGACATAGTGCATTGGGGGTTTCCCGCCCTTTGTGAAGAGCCTGCGCTGCCTGACTGCTGCTGCCTATTGCCCGGCCTGAATCCACTGCGCTGCCTTTTCCGCAATCATCAAGGTCGGTGAGTTGGTGTTGCCGCTGGTAATCAGCGGCATGACACCGGCATCGACCACGCGCAGGCCGCGTATGCCGCGCACGCGCAGATGCGAGTCCACGACTGCCATCGGGTCATCGCCGCGGCCCATTTTGGTGGTGCCTACCGGGTGGAATATGGTGGTGGCGATGTCGCCCGCCAGCCGCGCCAGGTCTTCGTCGGTTTGAAACTGCACGCCGGGCTTGAATTCTTCGGGCTTGTATTTGGCCAATGCGCTCTGGCTGACAATCTTGCGCGTCACGCGCAGCGAGTCGGCCGCGACCTGGCGGTCTTCGGGCGTGCTCAGGTAGTTGGGCGCAATCGCCGGGGCGTCTTCAAAGCGCGGGCTCTTGATGTGCACGGTGCCGCGACTGGTCGGGTTCAGGTTGCAGACGCTGGCGGTGAAGGCATTGAAGCTGTGCAGTGGCTCGCCAAAAGCGTCGAGCGACAGCGGCTGTACGTGGTATTCAATATTTGGATATTTTTGATCTGGCGAGCTGCGCGTGAACGCACCGAGCTGCGAGGGCGCCATGCTCATGGGGCCGCTCTGGCGCAGCGCGTATTCGAGTCCGATACGGGCTTTCCCCCACAGCGAATTGGCCATGGTGTTAAGCGACAGGCCCCACGCAGTTTTTCCCTTGTCGCCGTTGATGGCCTGGATTTTGTAGACCGAACGAATTTGCAGATGGTCCTGCAGGTTCGCACCCACGCCGGGCAAGTCCTGCACCACCGCTATGCCGTGCTGCTGCAACAGCGCCGCCGGACCGATCCCGGAGAGCTGCAAAATTTGCGGTGAACCGATGCTGCCAGCGCACAAAATAACCTCACCCAGTAGCCCCTGGTCTTTGCCGGAATCTCGCGTTGCGGACGCTGTCACGCGTTCGCTGCCGGCCCACACCTCGACGCCGGTGCAGCGCTTGCTGCCGTCAGGCTGTACTTCAACCACCAGCTTGCAGACTTGCGCGTTGTTCCAGAGCTCGAAGTTGGGGCGGGCATAGCACATGGGCCGCAGAAATGCTTTCGCGGTGTTCCAGCGCCAGCCATTTTTTTGGTTCACTTCAAAGTAGCCGACGCCCTCATTGTTGCCGCGGTTGAAGTCGTCGGTGGCGGGAATGCCGGCTTGCACGGCCGCCTCGGAAAATGCATCCAGAACATCCCAGCGCAAGCGCTGCTTTTCAACCCGCCACTCGCCGCCCGCATTGTGGTGGCGGAGAAGTTTTTGATACGGAATGTTTTTGTCCTGCATCAGCTCCGGTGCCACGCCGCGCGCGCCGTGCAGGGCATCCGCGCCCTTGTAATGGTTTTCATGCAGCTTGAAATGCGGCAGCGCGTTTTCCCAGCGCCACGCCATGTCGCCCGTCAGCTGCGCCCACTCGTCGTAGTCGCGTGCCTGGCCGCGCATGTAAATCATGCCGTTGATGCTCGAGCAGCCGCCCAGCGTCTTGCCGCGCGGGTAGCGCAGCGAGCGGCCGTTTAGTCCGGCATCGGGTTCGGTGTTGTAGAGCCAGTCAGTGCGTGGGTTGCCAATGCAGTACAGGTAGCCGACCGGAATGTGAATCCAGTGGTAGTCGTCCTTGCGGCCAGCCTCGATCAGCAGCACCCGCTTTGACGCATCGGCGCTCAAGCGGTTGGCCAGCAGGCAACCGGCCGTACCGGCGCCAATGATGATGTAGTCAAAGAGATGGTTTTCGTCCTGCATGGGTCGGTTTGTCTCGCTGTTATATGCCGTGGCATTAGCTGTTTCGGGGTCGCTGGGGTAGTCCGCTTTGTGCTGCGCATGCTGCACGTTTTGCCTAACATGACGCTGACGCCGGATATTACCCGCTTGTTGACGTGTACAGGCTGCTCGTTGGCTTGTAGGACCAGATCCAGACACCGTCGACATCCCGGCCTGCTGGCCATGGGAGCAGGTAACATTTGTATTTTCTGCGACTGATGCGCCTTACGCCTCGGCAGTGCCTGACTCACCAACGTTTCCCTCATGGATAACTCCACTCCGCGCATAGAACAGCAAGATGTCCCGGCCGGCCGGCTGTGCGCTGTGCTTGGGTCGTGGACTGCCGCTGATTTGACCCGCCCGACGGCGTGGCACGCACTGACGGCACAACTTGGAAGCCTGTCACCCCATCCTTCTGGAGTGGGTGGCGACAGCCCGGACGCTGGGGTTACCTGGAATCTCCAGAAAATTGAAAAGCTCGACTACCTTGGGGGCCAGGTGCTGTGGAACCATTGGGGTCGTCAGTGGCCTGTACGGCTAGAAGTTGAGGCCAACCAGCGCGCCTTGCTGGAAACTGTCGCCGAATTCACGATCGATCCGCCCCAGCCCGGCAAGGCAGGCTGGAAAGAGCCCTTGCTGGTACTTGGCGGCCGGGCGTTGCGCATGCTTGACCACCTCAAGGCGCTGACGCGTCTGGTGGGGCAATTACTGCTCGACATCATCCGGCTCGTGCGCCATCCGCAAGAAGGCCCGTGGCGTGATTTTTCCGGACACCTGTACCACATCGGTGCCACCGCGTTGCCTATCACGGCGCTGGTCGGGTTTTTAATTGGGGTGGTGCTGGCCTACCTGATTTCGCAGCAGTTAAAGCAGTTTGGCGCAGACGCTTTCATTGTCAATATTCTGGGCATCTCTCTGATCCGTGAGTTGGGGCCCGTGCTGGCCGCAATTTTGATTGCGGGCCGTTCGGGCTCTGCCATCACGGCGCAAATCGGCGTGATGCGGGTCACCGAAGAGCTCGATGCCATGCGCGTAATGGGTATCGCCAAAGGCTTTCGTCTGGTCATGCCGCGCGCGCTGGCCCTGGCCATCGTGATGCCGCTGATCAGCGTCTGGACCACGCTGGCGGCGCTGCTGGGCGGCATGTTGGCGGCGCAGGTGGCGATGGGTATCACGCCTGCGTTTTTTATCAATGCGCTTCCACAAGCTGTCGAAGTGGCCAACCTGACGCTGGCCACCTCGAAGTCCATCGTGTTTGGTTTGTTGATTGCGCTCATCGGCTGCCACTTCGGTTTGCGCGTCAAGCCCAACACCGAGAGCCTGGGGCAAGGCACCACGGCGTCGGTGGTCACGTCCATCACGGTGGTGATTTTGGTCGATGCGTTGTTTGCTGTGTTGTTCAAGAACGTCGGTATCTAAATATGTTTGGCCCCCACGTTTCCTCACTGCGTGTAACTCTCTGCCCCCCGAGGGGGCTGGCCTTGCTTGGGGCGGCCCTGCGCTGTGGCCGCTGCCCCCACGTTTGCCTATCTCCCGACCATGACTGAATCGGTCATCGAAATCAGGAAACTCTGGACCGTTTTCAAAAACGGCGATAAGGAATCGGTTGTCCACAAAGACCTTGATTTGACGGTGGCGCGCGGCGAGGTACTGTCGCTGGTGGGCGGCTCGGGCACTGGTAAAACCGTGCTGCTGCGTCAGATGTTGGGGCTGGAACATCCCACCAGGGGCGAGATCAATGTGCTCGGCAAGCCCGCCGCGGAGCTGGGCAAGCGCGGTGCGGCCAGCCGCGTCGGCATGCTGTTTCAGCAAGGCGCGTTGTTCTCGGCTTTCACGGTGCTTGAAAACATCGCCTTTCCCCTGCGCGAGTTGAAGGTGTTGCCGTCTGCGCTGATCCGCGAGGCGGCCCTGGTCAAGCTGCAAATGGTTGGCCTCAGTCCTGACGCGGCCGGGAAGATGCCGAGCGATCTTTCTGGCGGCATGATCAAACGCGTGGCGTTGGCGCGCGCCCTGATCATGGACCCGCCGCTGCTGCTTCTGGACGAGCCCACCGCAGGGCTAGATCCGGAGAGCGCCGACAGCTTTTGCACGTTGCTGCGTTCGCTGCATCAGGCGATGGAGCTCACCGTGGTGATGGTGACGCATGATCTTGACACCCTGTTTGAGCTGAGCACGCGGATTGCCGTTCTGGCAGATCAGCGCGTCATCATTGCCGACACGCCGCAACAAGTTGTGGCGTTCAAGCACCCGTTTATTGAAGCGTTTTTCAGGGGCGGGAGAGGCCAGCGTGCCATGCGCGTATTGCATGAACCACCTGTAATCGACCAAACACTTGAAAAGAAAGGACACTGAAATGGAAAACAAAGCCCACGCGCTGGTGGCTGGCGTATTTGTGCTGCTGGTGTCGGCACTGCTGGCCGTGTTGGCGGTCTGGCTGATGCGCGACAACACCCAGCGCGACATGTATGAAATGTCCACATCAGAGACGATCTCGGGCCTGCAGCCGCAGGCCGTGGTGCGCTTTCGCGGTGTGCCGGTGGGCAAGGTCGAGTTGATCGGCTTTGATGCCAAGATCAAGGGCAATGTGCTGATCCGCATTTCAGTCGACCACGGCGCGCCCCTGAACAAATCTGCGTTCGCCACGGTGGCCTCGCAGGGCGTGACAGGCCTGGGCTTTATCCAGCTCGATGACAACGGCGAATCGAAGGAGCGTCTGGTGCCCAATGACGACGACCCACCGCGCATACCGCTCAAACCCGGCGGACTCGACAAATTGCTCAAGCAGAGCGAGGCGATTTTCAACCAAGCCGAGCAGGCGACAGCCAAGCTGAACGAGCTACTGAGCGCCGAGAATCAAAAGCGCATGGTCACGGCGCTGGACAATGTCGGGCAGGCCGCCAGCAGTGTGACCGCGCTGTCAACCGGCATGAACACCATCCTGAATGCGCAGCTGGGCCCCGATCGGGTCAACATTCCGGCCTTCGTGAAGAACGCCGATGCGGCGGTCACATCGCTGCGCAAGACCTCTGATCAGGCCGCCATTACCCTCGGTGAAGTCAATAAAACAGCGCAACGCCTCAATGAAAAAGGCGGTCCCCTAGACAAGCTGTCTGAGGGCGGTACGGCGCTGGCGGCGGGTGTTGAAACCTTTAGCGCTGCCACCTTGCCCAAGCTGGGTGAAGTGGCCGACGAAACCGCGCGCACCATGCGCCAGCTGCGTCGCACCGTCAATTCGGTGGACGACAACCCGCAGGCGCTGATTTTTGGCAACGGTTTGCCCGTGCCCGGCCCGGGTGAGCCCGGTTTTTCCCCTAGTGGAGTAAAAAAATGACAGCAGGCCTGAATATATTTGATCGGAGGCATCATCAAAATGCTATTAAATCAATAGCTTCTAGCCCCCGTATTTTCTGCCGTAGCCGCCTATTCATTGCGCTTTTTACGGTGGTGACAATGGCATTGGCCGTCAGCGGCTGCTCAGCCCTGCCTGACAAGCCCGTCCGGCCAATGCTGTACGACTTCGGGCCGGGCAGCGTCGCGCATGTTGAAACCGCCACCCGGCAGGCAGCGTTGCCCGCACTGGCGCTGGATGACATTACCACTAGCGGCGGCGCGCTGGACAACAGCGCGCTGTTGTACCGACTGGCTTACGCTGAGGTGCAGGCGCTGCGGCCTTATGCTCAGGCCCGCTGGAGCACGCCACCCGCACAGTTGGTACGCCAGCGCCTGCGCGAGCAGCTCAGCCTGCGCCGCCCGGTCTTCAATGCGCGTGACAGTGTCGCCATCAACCGTGCCGAGGGGGCCGTGTTGCCCCTTCGCCTTCGGCTGGAGTTGGAAGAGTTCAGCCACCTGTTCACGGCTCCCGATACCAGCGTCGGCGTGATCCGTCTGCGCGCCACGCTGGTGGAGGTGACAGCTTCAGGCGAAAAATTTATCGACCAGCGAAGCGTGGTGGTGCAGCGCCCGGCGCCTACAGCCGACGCGGCGGGCGGTGTGCGTGCGCTTACCGCCGCCACGGATGCCGCCATTGAAGAGATTGACCAGTGGTTGCAGCAGAGCGCCGTGCGGTAAGCCGCGTTGCATTTTTCAGGCTTGTACGTTCATGACAACACTTCAAGCGCAGCTGCGACGCGCTGACGCTGGGCACGCCGGGCGTGACTCAGCTGCGCAGTAACGGAAACAGCTTGCCCAGCCCGTCGGCCATCACCTCGACGGCCAGCGCGGCAAGTATGAGTCCCATCAGCCGCGTCATCACGTTAATGCCGGTTTTGCCGAGCACGCGGGCAATCGGTTCAGCCAGTGAAAAACACAGCGCAGTGGCCAACCCTATGACCACGCCATAGCCAACCAGTGTGCCGAGCTGCAGAAAGGTTCTGGCTTTCTCCGCGTAAATCACCACGGTCGACATGGTGGCCGGGCCGGTCAGCAGCGGGATCGTCAGTGGCACCACGGCGATGCTGGCCCCCATGGCCGCTTTGGCTGCGCCGTCTTCCATCTCATGGGTGCTGGGCTTGGCTTCTGCCGGCTGGGCGTTGAGCATGTTCATGGCGCTGATCAGCAGCAACATGCCGCCGCCGACCTGAAAACTGGCCAGCGAAATACTGAAAAAATTCAGAATCTGTAAGCCCAGCAAGGCGCTGGTGGCAATCACTACAAAAGCGCTGAACGACGAAATCAAAATAGTGCGCTGCTTTTGCTCTTTTGAAAACCCCTGCGTGTAGTGAATAAAAAATGGCACGATGGCCAGCGGGTTGACGATGGCCAGCAGCGTGACCAGGGGTTTGAAGTCCATTCAACGCCCGCCTGCAACGTCAAGCAACGCACCGGTGCTGTAGCCAGCTTCCTCGCCGAGCAGCCAGACAATGGACTGGGCCACCTCATGCGCTGTGCCTGCCCGCTGCATGGGGACCTGCGGCGCCACATCGCGGACCCGGTTCGGCAGGCCACCCGACGCATGTATTTCAGTTTCAATAATGCCGGGGCGCACCGCGTTGACGCGTATGCCTTCGGCGGCGACTTCTTTGGCAAGGCCGAGGGTGAAGGTGTCGATCGCGCCCTTGGCTGCGGCATAGTCCACATACTGGCCGGGCGAGCCCAGCCGCGCTGCGGCGCTGGAGACATTGACGATGGCACCACCGCTGCCGCCGTAGCGTGTGCTCATGCGTTTGACCGCTTCGCGGGCACATAAAAAAGAGCCAAATACATTGACGGCAAACATGCGTTGCAGGCGTTCCAGCGACATCGCGTCAACGCGGCTGGTCTGGTCGACGACGCCGGCGTTGTTGACCAGGGCGCTCAAGCGGCCAAACTTGGCATCGACTTTTTCAAACATCGCCAGCACGTCGGCCTCGCGTGCGACATCGCCCTGCACCGTGATGGCTTGCCCGCCATCTGCACGAATCAGCCGGACAACGTCATCGGCGGCCAGCGAATTGGCGGTGTAGTTGACGGCCACGGCATAGCCTTGCCTGGCTGCAAGCACGGCTGTTGCGGCGCCTATGCCGCGCGAACCGCCGGTGATTAAAACAACTTTGGTCACGGTCTATCTCCAGCAAAATGAGGAAATTCAGTGTACAAGCTGGCCTAGGGACCCTCTGCATAACTCCCTGCGGTCTGTGATCAGCCGGACTCGGGCGGTCTGCTGCGTTGTTTTTCTTGCCAATAGCTGTGCTATTAGCTGCAAAAAGACGCCTTGCAGCCCATCCCGATCCGACTGCCACAGCCTCGCCAGAGTTATGCAGAGGGTCCCTAGCGCTGGCCTTTGCAACATCGGCCAGGACGCGCGCCAGACCGGCGCTAAAAAACCAACCACCCGGAACCGGAGACCGAATTGAGCTTGCCCATCGACTATTACTTCACCCCCCAAAGCCCCTGGACTTATTTGGGCCACGAACGCTTTGCACGCATCGCGCGCGCCTCTGGCCGGTCGGTGCGCCTGCTGCCGACCGATTTTGGCAAAGTGTTTGCCGTCTCGGGTGGTTTGCCGCTGGGTCAGCGCGCACCGCAGCGCCAGGCCTACCGATTGGTCGAGCTGCAGCGTTTTTCCGAGCACCTGCAGCTGCCGCTGAACCTCAAGCCCAAGTTTTTTCCGGTCTCGGGCGATGCGGCTGCGCGATTGATCATGGCGGTTGACCTGCACGATGGCGTTGACGCCGCCATGCAGTTGGGCAGCGCGATTTTCAGTGCCGTATGGGCGCACGAGTGCAACATTGCCGATGATGCCGCGCTTGCTGCTTTGCTGGCTGGTTGCGGGCTGGACGCCGCACGACTGGCGCAATCGCGCACTGCTGCCATACAGACGCAATACGACGCCAATACCCAGGAGGCCATCGACCACAGCATCTTCGGCGCGCCGAGCTATGTGCTGGACGGCGAGATTTTTTGGGGTCAGGACCGGCTTGATTTTCTGGAGCGCAAACTCCTGTCAGCCTGAACCCGCAGCGCCTTCCCGATTTCAATCACTCAACGCACACCCTTCACAGGAGCATCAACACCATGGGTCAATTCATCCAACTCACTGCCGCCGACGACTTTATCTTTCCGGCTTACATCGCTCAGCCCGAGGGCGTGCCCAAAGGCGCGATGGTCGTGCTGCAGGAAATTTTCGGCGTCAATGCACACATCCGCGATGTGACAGACCGTTTCGCTGCCCAAGGCTACTTGGCCATCGCGCCCGCCACGTTTGAGCGTGTCAAGTCGGGTGTTGATCTGGGCTACGACCAGGCTGGCATGACCGAAGGCATCGCGATGAAGGCCGCGGTGGGTGCGCTGCCCGGCGCGGGCGTCATGCAAGACATTCAGGCGGCGATTGACCACGCTGCTGCAGCCAGCGGCGGCAAGAAGGTGGGCATCATCGGCTTTTGCTGGGGCGGTTTGCTGGCCTGGCGCGCGGCCTGCACGCTGTACGGCCT
>JANXTM010000310.1 GCA_025352405.1 Polaromonas sp. | reverse complement strand
GCCGTCGCCAAACTCTTCGTGGATCAGTTCCTTGATGGTGGTGCCGTAGACACTGACGATTTCATACCAGCGGTAGATCAGCGGGTCTGTGGGTACCGAGCTGTGCAGTGAACCTTTGTAAGGCACAACCTGCAGCCACTTCTGTTCGTCGGCAGTCAGACCGAAAATCTTGCCAATGACCTTGGCCTGCTTGTCGTCAAACGTCATCTGGCCCAGGCAGCCAGCGGTCACCCATTCTTTGCTGAGGCCAACTTTCTTGGCGACGTCTTCCCATTTGATGCCTTTGGATACTTTGACGGTGATGATTTTTTCGGTGATGTCGTTGCGGTTCATGATGGCTCCGTTGATTGTTGCAAAAGAAAGGGTGAGAGAAATGCTGGCTTCAATGCGCCTCGCCAGGCTTGGCGCGCTTGATCAGAAAGTCAACGATGTGGTTGCGCAGGTCGTAGTAACCGTCGAGGTGATGCAAGTCGGCTCGTGTGCGTTTTTTGGGCAATGTATTGGTGACTACTTCACCGATACCGCCCGGCGTGTAACCCTGCACTGTCTCTGCGCCATTGGTCATCAGGATGATGCGGTCCGCCAGCAAAATTGCTTCGTCCACATCGTGCGTGATCATGAAAACGGTTTGTTGGGTGTCACGCACAATCGTCATGAGCTCGTCCTGAATCGTGCCGCGCGTGAGGGCGTCCAGCGCGCCAAAGGGTTCGTCGAGCAGCAGCATTTTGGGCTGGATCGCGAACGCCCGCGCAATGCCCACGCGCTGCTTCATGCCGCCCGATAGTTGCGATGGTTTTTTGTCAATCGCGGGGCTTAAACCCACCATAGCGACAAATTTCTCTACATGCACATTGACCTGTGCTGCGCTCCATTCAGGCCAGCGCGACACCACTGCAAAGGCGATGTTTTTGCGCACCGTGAGCCACGGCATGAGCGCATGGCTCTGAAACACTACGCCGCGCTCCAGGCTGGGGCCAGCGATCTCGCGGTTGTCCATGAACACGTTGCCGGACGTGGCGGTGTCCAGCCCCGCCAGCACGTTCAGTACGGTGGTTTTGCCGCAGCCCGAGTGGCCGATGATGCAGACAAATTCGCCTTTGGCGATGGAAAAACTCACATTGGCAAACACCGGCTTGGCGGCAACATACGCCTTGCTCAAGCCCTCGATTTTGAGAAATTCCTGCATGGTGTTTTCTTTCTGTGAGGAAAGTATGGTTTTGAGCGCTCTTGTGCGTGATTCGGCTTCACTCCACATACGTCACCATCTTCTGAAACTGGGCAAAGGTCAGGTCTAGTAGCATGCCCACAATGCCAATCACCAGAATTGCAAAAATCACATTCGTAAGAGACAAGTTGTTCCACTCGTTCCATACAAAGTAACCAATGCCCGTGCCACCCACCAGCATTTCGGCGGCCACAATCACCAGCCAGGCAATGCCCATGGAGATGCGCATGCCGGTAAAAATGGTCGGTGCAGCGGCCGGCAGAATCACCAGAAAGGCCTTGCGCAGCGGGCTCACTTCAAGCGTGCTGGCTACATTGAGCCATTCGCGTTTGACAGCGGCCACACCAAATGCGGTATTGATCAGCATGGGCCAGACCGAGCAGATAAAAATAACAAAAATACCGCTGATCGACGAGTCCTTGATGGTGTAGAGCGCAAGCGGCATCCACGCTAGCGGCGAGATTGGTTTGAGCACCTGAATGAAAGGGTCAAACGCACGCCTTAGCAGCGGCGACATGCCAATCACAAAGCCCAAGGGAATCGCCACCAGGCAGGCCAGCAAAAAGCCCAGCCCCACGCGTGCCAGCGAATGTCCGAGCTGAATCAAAATGCCCTTGTCGTTGGGGCCGTTGTCGTAGACGGGGTTGGACACCTGTTTCCAGATCGCCGTGCCCATCTGCCCCAGCGTTGGGAAACCGGTGGTCTTTGTGTTGCCTGGGTCTTTACCCATCATCTTCTGGTATTCGATCTGTTCGACCGTCAGGCCCGCGGTGCTTGCCACCGGTGCACCCGTTGCAGGCAGTGTCGCAACGTACCAGATACCCAGAAACATCAGAAAGATCAGCAGCGAGACCAGCCCCGCCTTGAGGTTCATTGACTTCATGGCCGCTTATGCCATCTTGTTTATAACGAAGCTTTTCACATAGCCTTCTGGCTTGGCTGGGTCAAACTCCTTGCCCATGACCTTGAATTTTTTGTAGGCGCCCTCTGGCGGCGCAAACCCGGCGATCTTCATCTGCTTTTTAGCGTCCGTCAGCAGGAACACTTTTTCTGCGATCTGCTTGTAGTTGACCTCGCCTTTGACGTAACCCCAGCGCTTCATTTGCGTGAGCATCCACACCGCCATGGACTGCCACGGCACCGGGTCAAAGTTGGCCCGGTCAGGCACGTTTCGGATGTTGCCCAGGCCATCGGCAAATTTCCCCGTCAGCACTTGCTGCAGCACCGCTTCGGGCTGGTTCAGGTACTGCGCTGGGGCGATCACGCGGGCGATCAGTTCGCGGTCTTTCGGCTGGCTGGCCATGAAAGACGCACCAAGTACGGCG
>JANXTM010000306.1 GCA_025352405.1 Polaromonas sp. | reverse complement strand
GGCGCTGTTAGAGCCGGTGGACACCCCGGCAGAGCCCACAGCACGGCGCTTTATCGTGAACGACGCCACGGTAGAAAAGCTGGGCGAACTGATGCAGCAAAACCCGTGGGGCACCTTGTCCTATCGGGATGAACTGTACGGACTGCTGACCAGCCTGGACAAGCAAGGACAGGAAGGCGCACGGGCTTTCATGCTGCAAAGCTATGACGGCAATCAGGGCTACACCTTTGACCGCATCGGGCGCGGCACCGTGCATATCCCTCGTGTGTGCCTTGCGATGATTGGAGGCATACAGCCGGGCCGCATTCAGGAATACGTGCGCGGCGCGGTGGCCGGTGGCAGCGCAGACGATGGTTTATTGCCGCGCTTTGGGCTGACCGTGTGGCCAGACACCACCGGCGAATTCACCCACGTCGACCAATGGCCCGATACACCGGCCAAGCTGACCGCCTGGGCGGTATTTGAGCGCTTGGCTGTGCTGCAACCAGCGAACGACGACGAACCCGTGATTTGGCGTTTTGATGAGGCGGCGCAAGCCTTGTTTGTGGAGTGGCTGGTTCCGTTTGAAACCGAGATACGCGGGGACGACCTGCACCCGGCGATGGTGTCGCACTTGTCCAAATATAGAAAGCTGATCCCGGCGCTGGCGCTGGTGTTTGCCTTGATTGACACACCCGACAGCGGCGGCGTGATTCATGAGCGCGAGCTAATCCGGGCGCTGTCTTTTGGTGACTACCTGCGCACCCATGCAAACCGGCTTTATGCGGCAGCGGTGACGCCAGAGACCACGGACGCCGCAACCCTGCTATCCAGAATCAAGGCAGGCAAGCTGGTGGATCGTGACGGCGTAATCCTTGATAGCTTCACGCCCCGGCAGGTAGCTTTGAAACATTGGGCCGGGCTGGGCACGCCGGATGCCGTACGCAAGGCTGCGGACGTGTTAGCTGATTACGACTGGTTGCGGCGCGAGCTGGTGATCGGCGGCGCGGCAGGCGGCAGACCGAGTGACCGCTACGCCATCAATCCGATGACAAGGGGCGCGGCATGAAGTGCTGGCACGACTAAAGAAAATAGATATAGCCCCCGAACCAGAGGCTACAGAACCTACAAAACCGGGCTTCGTAGGTTTTGTAGCCCCCATATCGGCACCCGTGCAAAAAACAAGGGGTGATCCGGTGGCAGCCAATGACCCGACCATTCAGGTGCAGGCCCCACCGGATGACCGCACCACGGCGGCACTTGATCCTGATCGCTGGAGCTGGCCACACAGTGACGCCATGACCGGCACGGAGATTGACCGCTTCACGGCGCGGCTGGTGCGCTTCAACGGCAAGGGTTTATCTCAAACCGACGGCGAAGCACTGGCAGACAAGCTGGTGACGAGGGATCGTGAATCAGACGACCGGCGGCTTTGCCTTGAATGCACGCACCTGGCTGGTTATGCCGGAATGTGGAGTTGCAGGAACTGGCAGTGGGCCGGGGTAGCCATCAACGCACGAGATGCACGCCTGCCCGGCGAACTGGTGCGACTGCTGCAACGGTGCGAAGGATTCAATGCATGACCTACACCGCGAACTAAACCAACTGAAAGGACAGACCCAATGAACGACCGCGAAATTCTCGCTGCCTGCCTGCGCTGGCATACCTTGCATGTTCGTCGCCTTGGAATTGGGGCTGAACAACGCCGGTACCAGGCAGAACAAAAACAGCTTACCGGCTTCGGAGGCTCTGACTACGGAATCAGTCAACGCCTGACCGCTGCCAAACGCCCCGAAGTGGCCGCCCTGCGTGACCTGGCCGCGATATGCGCGAAGGTGCGAGGTAGTCAGGGGCGCATTGATGACGCTTATGTGATTGATGTGCACATGCTGCTGACAAGCGATTGAAACCAACTGAAAGGACACCATGACAAACGAAAAAATAATGACCCCGAACGAGCTTTACGAAACAACTCCAGAGCAACGGCAAGCATGTGCGAAATGGCTGGCAAGCCTGCCAACAGTGGACGACTTGGGCCTAAAACCGCTCGACATGGCAGGACTACGCACACTGGACGGCTTGAAAGCATGGGAACCATAGACCGGGGGGCTTTGCATCGCTACAACGGACCGTTCTACAGGGCCGCTGATTTCCTTCGGTTTGACGCTAACGCACAACTCGTGTTGTGCGCGCGCACGCGAGGCCGGGGGGTATGGGGGCAAAATCCCTAGACGTGCCGTTTCTACAGGACCGTCTGATTCTTTTCCTGCTCTAAAGCTAACCAAAAAAGATAGCACGGGTAGGGGGGTATCAAAGGCAAAACCGGGGAACAAACCGGGGAACGTTTTGCAGTTTGTTAACCAAAACCCAGCATCCATGCAGTCTACAGCCCGATTTTGATTCATTTGAATAGCTGGTTTTGTTAACAATCAGCAAATGATTGTTAAGCCGAAAATATGAACGGATCAACGGGGTTGAGCGCCCAGCACCTCTACTTTGGAGCCATATTTGGAGCCATAAAAAGGAACTTCACAAGCGACTATCTAGCATTTATGCGGGTTGCAAGACGATAGACATATATTTATCGATAAGCAGGCTTCCGGTCAGACTTATGTATAGAAGCCGCCCGGGAGCGATCCCGAGGCGGTTTTTCAGTTTTTCGGCCTTATTCGCTTCAGACGGGCACGAGTTCGCTTGAATGTCGCGTTCTTGCCACCAACTCCAATTCAAATCCCCACCAGATACACAGGCCGCTATCGGTGGCTAGAATGAAATCCATGGTTACCCAATCCCCGAAAACGCCGAAAAGTCCCGCTGCGCCCCCAACACCAGCCTTCAAACCTGAAGACGGTCGGGGCAACGAGTCGGTGGTGCTGGAGCGAAGGCCTCAAAAAACCAAACCGCCGCAGATGTACCAGGTTGTACTGCTGAATGATGACTACACGCCGATGGAGTTTGTGGTCATGGTGATTCAAGAGTTCTTCAGCAAAGACCGCGAGACCGCCACCCAGATCATGCTGAAGATCCATCTGGACGGCAAGGGCATTTGTGGTGTGTTTTCAAAAGATGTGGCTGCCACCAAGGTAGACCAGGTCACTGAAGCCGCCCGAAAAAACGGTCACCCGCTGCAGTGTGTCAGCGAGCCCATTGAATTGTGAAAAACCTGGCCCATATTTGAAGAGTCTTAGGTTAGTTGTCAGGTCCGTCAGTTAGTCATTAACGTAGCAAGCGAGAAGGAAAATCAATGATCGCCCAGGAATTAGAAGTCAGCTTGCACATGGCATTTGTTGAAGCGCGCCAGCAGCGTCACGAGTTCATCACCGTGGAGCACCTGTTGCTCGCGCTGCTCGACAACCCCAGCGCTGCCGAAGTGTTGCGCGCCTGTTCTGCAAACGTTGACGATTTGCGCAAGTCGCTCGGCAATTTCATTAAAGACAATACGCCCCAGGTGGCGGGTCTCGATGATGTTGATACGCAGCCGACATTGGGTTTCCAGCGTGTGATCCAGCGCGCCATCATGCATGTGCAGTCTACCGGCAACGGCAAAAAAGAAGTTACCGGGGCCAATGTGCTGGTCGCCATTTTTGGTGAAAAAGACTCGCATGCGGTGTATTACCTTCACCAGCAGGGCGTCACGCGCCTCGACGTGGTGAACTTTATCGCCCACGGTATTAAAAAGAGTGATCCGCCAGAGCCGACAAAAGCCGGTGAACCCGCAGCTGAAAATGAAGAAGGCAGCGAGAAAAACGAAAAGCAGTCACCGCTCGAGCAGTACACCGTCAACCTCAACCAGCTTGCCAAAGATGGAAAAATTGACCCGTTGATTGGTCGCCATTACGAAGTAGAGCGCGTGATTCAAATTCTTTGCCGTCGCCGCAAGAATAATCCATTGCTGGTGGGTGAGGCCGGAGTCGGTAAAACCGCGATCGCTGAGGGCCTGGCCTGGCGCATCACGCAAAAAGACGTGCCTGAAATTCTTGCCGAAGCGCAGGTGTACTCGCTCGACATGGGCGCCTTGCTGGCCGGTACCAAATACCGGGGTGATTTCGAGCAGCGGCTCAAAGGCGTGCTCAAGTCCCTCAAAGACAAGCCGAATGGCATTTTGTTTATTGACGAAATCCACACGCTGATTGGCGCGGGTGCGGCTTCTGGCGGCACGCTGGATGCGTCTAATTTGCTGAAGCCAGCGCTTAGTTCTGGTCAACTCAAGTGCATCGGCGCCACCACTTTTACCGAGTACCGCGGTATTTTCGAAAAAGATGCTGCGCTGTCACGCCGTTTCCAGAAAATCGATGTGGTCGAGCCCACCGTGCAGGAAACCGTAGACATTCTCAAAGGCTTGAAGTCGCGCTTTGAAGAACATCATGGCGTGAAATACGCGTTGGCTGCACTGCAAGCTGCCGCTGAACTCAGCGCCAAGTACATCAACGACCGTCATTTACCCGACAAAGCCATTGACGTAATTGATGAGGCCGGTGCTGCCCAGCGTATCTTGCCGCCGTCTAAACGCAAGAAAACCATCACCAAAACCGAGGTGGAAGAAATCGTGGCGAAGATTGCCCGGATTCCGCCTGCTAATGTGTCCAATGATGACCGCGGCAAGCTTAAAACATTGGAGCGTGACTTGAAAAGCGTCGTGTTTGGGCAAGACAAGGCACTTGACGTGCTGGCATCGTCCGTCAAGATGGCGCGCTCGGGCTTGGGCCGGGATGACAAACCGATTGGCTCCTTTCTGTTCTCTGGCCCCACGGGTGTCGGCAAAACAGAGGCCGCCAAGCAGTTGGCTTACATCATGGGCATTGAGCTGATCCGCTTTGACATGTCGGAGTACATGGAACGCCACGCCGTCAGCCGCTTGATTGGCGCGCCGCCGGGTTATGTGGGTTTTGACCAGGGCGGTTTGCTGACCGAGGCCGTCACTAAAAAGCCGCATTGCGTATTGCTGCTCGACGAGATCGAAAAAGCGCACCCGGATATTTTCAATGTATTGCTGCAGGTGATGGACCACGGCACCCTGACCGATAACAACGGGCGCAAGGCTGATTTTCGCAATGTCATCATCGTCATGACCACCAATGCCGGTGCTGAGACGATGAACAAGGCGACCATCGGCTTCACCAACCCGCGCGAAGCCGGCGACGAGTTGGCCGATATCAAGCGCTTGTTCACGCCGGAGTTCCGTAACCGCCTTGATGCGACGGTCAGCTTCAAGGCGCTCGATGAAACCGTGATCCTGCGCGTGGTTGACAAGTTTCTGCTGCAGCTCGAAACGCAATTGGCCGAGAAGAAAGTTGAAGTCACCTTTACCGACGTGTTGCGAAAGTATCTGGGTAAAAAGGGGTTCGATCCGCTCATGGGCGCACGCCCGATGCAGCGCCTGATTCAAGACACCATCCGCCGCGCTTTAGCTGATGAGTTGTTGTTTGGCCGTCTTATCGACGGCGGCCGCCTGACAGTTGACATGAAAGTCACGACCGATGAGAAGGGCGTTGAGACTGGCGACGTGGTGCTCGAAATTCAGCCTTTGCCCAAGAAAGAAGGCAAAACCAAGCCCGAGCCGGAATCTGCTGAAACCAGCTAAGTTGCCGCTTCGATCCGCCCAAAAAAAGCCGCTAGCATCACGCTATCGGCTTTTTTGCGTTGCGCTACTAAAATAATAGCTAGATGCCTTCGTATTTGCTGCGGGAGAGGCCTTTTTTCCTTCATAAATTCTCTATAAATGCCTGCACACACTTTTTTATGGCACGACTACGAAACCTTTGGCCTGAACCCCAGGCGCGAGCGGCCATCGCAGTTTGCAGGTATTCGCACCGACGCTGATCTCAACGAGATCGGTGAGCCGGTGATGATTTACTGTCAGCCCGCCAACGATTACCTGCCGGACCCTGCATCCTGCCTGTTGACCGGCATCACGCCGCAGCTGTGCCTGAAGCGCGGCCTGCCCGAGCACGCTTTTGCCGCGCAAATTGAAGGCTTGCTGGCTGAGCCTGGCACCATCGGTGTGGGCTACAACACCATTCGCTTTGACGACGAGGTGACGCGCCATATGTTCTGGCGTAACCTGATGGACCCATACGCCCGCGAGTGGCAAAACGGTTGTGGCCGCTGGGATATTCTGGATGTCGTCCGCATGGCCTATGCACTGCGCCCGGAAGGCATTGTGTGGCCGCGCAAGCCGGATGAGCGCAAACCACAAGACGCCAACGCAACCCGACCCAGCTTCAAACTTGAAGACCTGGCACGCGCCAATGGCCTTCTGCATGAAGCCGCCCACGACGCCTTGTCAGATGTGCGCGCCACCATTGCCCTGGCGCGGCTGGTTCGTACCGCGCAGCCCAAGCTTTTTGATTTTTGCTTGGGTCTGCATAAAAAAGACCGGGTAGCCGCCGAGTTGGGCTTGCCCGCCAGCCCGCAGACCGCACAACCCTTTTTGCACGTTTCAGGCATGTTTGCGCCAGAGCGCGGCTGCATGGCTGTCATGTGGCCACTGGCCACACACCCATCGAATAAGAACGAAATCCTCGCCTGGGACCTGGCGCATGACCCCAGTGAGTTACCGCTGTTGGACGTGGCCACACTGCGCCAGCGTCTGTTCAGCAAGTCGGCTGATTTGCCAGAAGGCGTGCAGCGCCTGCCGCTTAAATCAGTGCACCTGAACAAATCGCCCATGGTGGTGCGCAAACTGCAAACCCTCAGCCCAGAGATGGCTGCCAAGTGGGGCGTAGACATTGAAGCTGCGCTGGCCAACGCCGACATTGCGCGTGGCCTGCCTGACATGAGCGCCATCTGGCCTGAGGTCTTCAGCCGCCCCAAAGAGGCCACACCCGACGTGGACGAAGACCTGTATGGCGGCTTTGTAGGCAACGCTGACAGGAGGCGCCTGAACCAGTTGCGTGCGCTGCCGCCGGCCGAGCTGGCGCATGCCCGCATCGGCTTTGACGACGAACGGCTGGAAGAGCTTGTGTTTCGTTACCGCGCGCGTAATTTTGCGGACACCCTTTCGCCGGAAGAGTCAGATCGCTGGCAGGCGTTCCGAGTAGCTCGTTTGCTGGACGGCGAGGGCGGAGCCCGCAATGTGGATGCACTGCTGGCAGAGATTGATGTGTTGTCCGAAACTGCAGACACAAAGGGACAGGTCGTACTGGAGGCGCTTTATGAATATGCTGAGGCTTTGGCGCCAGAGGCCTAATTCCAATTCGCATGAAAAACGATAAGTGCGTTGTTTCGCCTTGTCGTGCTGAAGCACTGTCTGCGGCTTCACGCCTTGTTCTCGCTTCTACTGCGAACTGAAATGAGTGACCAGCTTCAACACGTTCTGTAGGGTTGCTGCAGTGAACGCATACAAGCAGGTAGCCCGATAGTTTGTAAAACCGAATTGACATGAACCAGGTTTGCTTTGACGTTCAGAAAAGTGGTTGTTACGGATTTCAAAATTCAAGTCGTTCGACTGGCCAATGCCGGAAAGTTAAAGCGTGGTTGAAACGGCGGTTTGAACGGTTACAGGCCAGCGTTGCGGGTGGTGTCTCACGAGCATCAAAAGCCACGCCATTGGCTTGGTGAATAAGTGTTTGTACGCAGCTCGATGGCTTCAGCACAGCACCATACTCAGTGCGGTAACGCTGAAAATGCCGCACACAATACATTTCTGACCCGGGTCGCTGGTTCGGTAACCGGCACATAAATTTTTTGGAGACTCTCTTGGCTATTCAATCTCAGTGTTTATCCCGACTTGCGTTTGCCGTTGCTGGTGTTTTGTTCGGCGCTTCGGTCAGCGCGCAAACCCTGGACGTGCCGGCCAAAAAGCTGCTCGCGCCCGGCACTGTCAGCCCGCAAATGCAGGTGTTGATCGATGCACCACGACGCACTGGGTGGGATGTGTTGCCGGCCACGGGCGAGGCCTGGCGCAAGGTTGCAGACGCGGCTGCCGTCGGTACGCTGAAGGCCTTGCCAGGGTTGATGCAGCGCATGCAGGTGACGGTTGAAAAAACCACCATCGACGGCGTGCGCGCCTTCATTGTCACGCCCGCAAAAATTGCGCCGGAGAACCGCAACCGGGTGCTGATCCACATGCACGGTGGCTGTTATGTGCTGAGCCCCGGAGAGGCGGGCCTGCCAGAAGCGGTGATGATGTCCGGTATGGGCGGCTATAAGGTCATTTCGGTTGACTACCGGATGCCGCCCGAGGCCTACTTTCCAGCCGCGCTTGACGACGGCGTGACTGTTTACAAGAACACCTTGAAGACTGTTGACGCGAAGAATATCGGTGTTTTCGGGGCGTCTGCTGGTGGTGCATTGACGCTGGAGATGATGCTCCGCGCCAAGGCGCTCGGCCTGCCGCTGCCAGGCGCGATTGCGCCTGGCACACCCATGGCGGACGTGACCAAGGTGGGCGATACGTTCTACACCAACGAGCTGGTTGACAACGTGCTGGTCTCGCGCGACGGTTTCTGCGATGCGGGGACCAAGGTTTACGCCGCTGGCCACGACCTGAAGGACCCATTGCTGTCACCAATCTATGGCGACTTGAGCGGCTTCCCTCCGACGATCCTGACCACTGGCACGCGCGACTTGCTGCTCAGCAACACGGTGCGCGTGCACCGCAAGCTTCGCCAGGCCGGCGTTGAGGCGACTTTGCAGGTCTTTGAAGGTCAGTCGCACGCCCACTATCTGCGCGACGACAGCGCGCCAGAGACGAAGGACGCGTTCGCCGAGATCACCGGCTTTTTCAACAAGCACCTGGCGAAATAACCTGGGCGAGCCCGCTGCACTTGTTCGCTTGGATGGCCGCAACAGATAGGATAAAAAGCGGCGCTGTGAATGCAGCAGTGACCGCACAACGTGCGGCAGCGAGGCGTCAGGCAGCGTTACGTAACGTAACGGACATCCGTTTTATCAAACGCATGAACAAAGGAGTTTTTTTGACCAATCTGACGATTCGCAGCATCCACGCCCGTGCCGTGGTGGTGCCTTTGGCACGGCCAGTACGTACCGCGTCGGGCTCTATCCATGTCTCGCCCTTGATTCTCCTTGACGTCCTTACCGACGAAGGCATTACCGGCAGCGCTTATTTGTTTGCCTACACGCCGGCGATGTTGAAGCCGCTCATGGCGTTGGTTGATGAAGTCAGGCTCGAACTGGTTGGCAAGCCTTTAGTGCCGGCTGAGCGCATGCAACAACTCGAAAGCCAATTTCGGTTACTCGGCATCCAGGGCCTGCTCGGCATGCTGATCTCCACGCTCGACATGGCCTACTGGGATGCGCTGGGAAAAGCCGCCAACATGCCGGTGGTTCAGTTGTTGGGTGGCGCACCGAAGCCGCTATGGGCTTACGACAGCTACGGCATGGTTGACCCGGCTAAAGATGCCAGGGCGCTTGAGCACTCGTTAGCGCAAGGCTTTCGCGCCATCAAAATTAAAGTGGGTTACGCCGACTCTGCACAAGATGTTGACGTGGTGCGCAGCGTGCGCGTCATCATCGGCGCCGACGTTGCGCTGATGGTTGACTACAACCAGAGCCTGTCGCCCACGGAAGCTATTCGCCGCATTCGCATGCTTGAACAATTCGATTTAAGCTGGGTTGAGGAGCCGGTCGTTGCCGAGGATTTGCAGGGCCATGCCAAGGTCAGGGCAGCCGTCAAGGTCAACATTCAGACCGGTGAAAACTGGTGGTTTCCGCGTGGTGCCGAACAGGCATTGAGCGCTGGCGCATGCGACTTAATGATGCCAGACCTGATGAAAATCGGCGGCATTTCGGGTTGGCTCAGTGTGATCGGCATGGCGCGGGCAGCATCCATGCCGATGTCCAGCCATTTGTTTATTGAGGCCAGCGCCCACGTGCTGGGTGTTACGCCGACCTGCCACTGGCTCGAATTCATGGATTTTGGATCAGGCATTCTGGCCAGTCCTTATCTAATTAAAGACGGTCAGGTCACCGCCAAAGGACCGGGCCTAGGCATGCAATGGAATGAATTAGCTGTCACGCGTTACGCGGCTAAATAAGTCTGTAATCCAGTAAATATAAGCCTGAGCAGCTACGTATTCAATAGCGTTAGCGCCCGGCTGCCTGCCACGGGGGACGCTTCTCCATCACCGCCAGATAAAGCGCACTGGTCTCGAAAGCGGCCAGCCAGGCCTGCAGTCGGGGCCAGGGTTGCGATGCGAACCAGCTGGCATCGGTGTGCGCGAATTGCCGCACAAACGGCAGCAGGGCCATGTCGGCCAGGCTGGCGTTGGGGCCGCACAGCCAGCCGC
>JANXTM010000304.1 GCA_025352405.1 Polaromonas sp. | reverse complement strand
ATTTAAAGCGGCGATTGCAGCGGCGGGATCAACACCACCGAACGAAATAATTGCAGACGGCAAGATTCACCGATTTAGCACTAACGGCAAACGCGGGGATGATTCCGGCTGGTACATGCTGCACACTGACGGCATAGCGGCTGGGGCGTTTGGCTGCTGGCGTGAAGGGCTGCAATCAACTTGGTGCGCGAAGTCAGACAACGCCATGACCGATGCAGAGCGCGAAGCCCACCGGCAGCGTATTCAGGCCATGAAGGCCCAGCGCGAAGCCGAACTACTGGCAACCCAGCAACAGGCCAGCCAGACAGCGGCGGCATTGTGGGCGAAGGCCGACCCGGCGACCGCGCATCCTTACCTGACAACCAAAGGTATCCAGCCCCACGGCGTCAAGGTGTTTGCCGATAAGCTGCTGATCCCGATGCGTGATACCGCAGGCACCCTGCACAGCCTGCAAACCATTGCACCGGATGGCGATAAGCGCTTTCACCCCGGCGGGCGCGTGAAGGGCTGCTACCACTCGATAGGCAAACCGGCGGGCGTGCTGATCGTCTGTGAGGGCTACGCGACCGGCGCCAGCATCCATGAGGCAACTGGGCACGCGGTGGCGGTGGCATTCAATGCAGGCAACCTGGAGGCCGTAGCGCTGGCGTTGCACGCCAAATATCCAGCCATCAAAATCATTGTTGCTGCTGATGATGACCACCTGACCGACGGCAATCCCGGCCTGACCAAAGCAACGGCAGCGGCGCGGGCTGTGGGCGGCTTGCTGGCTGTGCCCACGTTCCCGGCAGGTAGGCCAGACAATGCAACCGACTTTAACGACCTGCACCAATTGGTCGGGGCTGACGCTGTGAAGGCGTGCATAGATGCGGCGGCATTGTGCGCAGAGGCTGGCGCCGATGACTGGCCAGAGCTGCAACCCTTGATTGCGCAGATTGATCCGCAGGAATACCCCCTCGACGCCTTGCCTGTTTCCGTTCGTTACGCGGTGCAGGAAGTGGCTGATTTTGTGAAGGCGCCCATACCGCTGATTGCGTCGTCTGCATTGGCGGCGTTATCGCTGGCGATACAAGCCCACACCGACGTGCAACGGGCAGAAAAGCTGTCCGGGCCGTGCGGTTTGTTTCTGCTGGCGATTGCCGACAGTGGCGAGCGTAAATCAACCTGCGACGGTTTCTTTACCACTGCCATACGCGACTATCAGGCACAGCAACAGGAAGCGGCCAAGCCCTTGATTCAGGCTCACAAGTCAGACCATGACGCATGGGACGCGCAGCGCAGCGGCTTGAAGGAAAAAATTAAGGCGCTCGCCAAAGACGGCAAACCCAGCACAGTGCAAGTGCAGCAATTGCATGACCTGGATGCAGACGAACCCGTCGCCCCACGAGTGCCGCGCCTGATTTACCTTGACGCCACACCAGAGGCGTTAACGTATGCGCTGGCGAAGCAGTGGCCGTCGGGCGGTGTGATTAGCAGTGAAGCCGGTAGCGTGTTTGGCGGGCATGGTATGGGCAGTGATTCAGTGATGCGTAACTTGGCAGCATTGAATCAATTGTGGGACGGCGCAACGCTGAGTACAGAGCGGAGGTCAACCGATAGCTTTACCGTGCGTGGTGCCCGGCTAACTATGGCGCTGCAAGTGCAGGAAGCAACCCTGCGCGCATTTTTTGACCGCACCAAAGGGCTGGCACGCGGCACCGGGTTTCTGGCGCGCTTTCTGGCGTCGTGGCCGCAATCCACACAAGGGATGCGCCACTTCACCGAAGCCCCGGCCAATTGGCCCGCACTGGCGAGCTTTAATAACCGGCTCACGGCGATATTGAACCGGCCTGCACCGATAGACGATGACGGCGGCTTGACCCCGGCCATGCTGACACTGACACCAGAGGCCAAAGCAGCATGGGTGGGGTTTCACGATGCCATCGAATCGGAGTTATCAGCCGGGCGCGAGCTTCATGACGTGCGCGATGTAGCCAGCAAGACGGCAGACAACGCAGCGCGGCTGGCAGCACTGTTCCACACCTTCAACGGCAGCATAGGGCCGATTGACATTGAAGTGATGGAGTCAGCGGCGCGGGTAACGACTTGGCACCTGAGCGAGGCGCGCCGGTTTCTGTCTGAATTGGCGATGCCCGCAGAGCAGGCAAACCCGGCGCGGCTTGAGTCGTGGCTGCTGGAGTATTGCAAACGTGAGCACACCGACAAGGTGCCCACGCGAGAAGTGCAGCGTTACGGGCCTGGCGGCATGCGCGACAAGGCCGTTATCGACGACGCTATTAAAGAACTGACCGAACTAGGCCGGGCACGACTGGTGCAAGACGGTAAGAAAAAGCTGATCCAGTTAAATCCGGCGCTGCTGGCAGCGACTAAATCATGAGCTTGGCAAACCTCATGAAAAAAGGCAGTTTGCGGCGGTTTGCGACAGTGACAGTTGCGACAACTGCGACAGTTAGGCCAGACAGCCCCCCAAGTGTCGCAAGTGTCGCAACTGTCACTGTCGCAACTGCACAAAAACCGGCAGCGACTAACCCGACGCCAGACCCCGACCGCTGGTGCTGGCCACACAGCGAAGCCATGAATACCCGTGAGATAGACACCTTCACGGCGCGGCTGGCAAGGTTCACCGACAAGGGGCTGGAGCTGGACGATGCAGAGGCGCTGGCAGACAAGCTGGTGATGCGGGATCGTGATGCAGACGATAGGCGGCTGTGCCTGGAATGCTTTCACCTGTCCGGCCAGTCTGGGAAGGCCTGGGACTGTAGGAACTGGCAGGTGGCAAAGGTGGCCAGCCGGGCAAGGGATGCGCAGCTATCGGGGACGCTGGTGAATCAGCCCCAGCGGTGCGACGGCTTCAAAGATTCAAACTAACTTTAGGAACCACCATGGCAAAGCGTAAACAAACTGAGTTGATCCGGGGCCATGCAACCCACCGACGCACCGAAAGCGACTACATGGGCGCGTTACTCGATACTGTGACCCTAGACGACTGGCGCGACGTGGTAGCGGGCACCTTGCAGGCCGCAAAGGGCGGCGATGCGCAAGCGCGTAACTGGCTGGCGCAATACCTGATCGGCAGGCCAGAGGCCAAAGCGCCCACACCCTTAACCGTCGTGGTGCAGCAATTGAACGGGGTTGATCCGCTGATAGACAGGCTGGCAAAGCGCACGATTGACAGTGCTTTATATCCAGCCCTGCATAAGGACGACGGCATAAAAGACAACATCAAGGCGCTTTATGCGGCGGAATTGAACGAAAAAATCAAACAAGTGCAAACCATCGAAAACCCAGCACCGGCGCGGGCTGGCGCTGATTCAGCGGCGGAAAACGCAACGAAATAGGCGGTTTTTGCTTTATGTTTTCGGTAAATCCTTCAGAGGCAGAGCATGGGCGGCTTTAACAGTGGCAACCACGGCGGCAAAAGCACCACCACTGATATGCGAGCGCTGGACGTACGCAAGGTGCAGCGTGAAGGGCTATTGAAGCCTGGGCATTCATTTGGCTGGAGCTGGCAGCGCGGAGGTGAAACCATTGCATCCATCAACATCAAGGTCGACACCTACCGTGTGACGCTGGACTATAGGCAGCGGGATCGCGGCGGCGAATGGCAGGCCATGAATTACCCGGTACGGCTGGCCTGGACGGCTTGCCACTATGGCGGGCAGCGTGCTTGGTGGCTTTGCCCGGCTGTAGGCTGTGGGCGGCGTGTGGCTGTGCTGTACGGCGGTGCAGTGTTTGCGTGTCGCCATTGTCAAAAGCTGGCCTACAAAAGCCAGCGGGAAACGCCTGACGACCGGGCAACCCGGCGGGCGGACAAGATACGCGACCGGCTGGGCTGGGATGCGGGGATTCTCAACCATGCAGGCGGCAAACCCAAAGGGATGCACTGGCAGACATTTTGTCGGATGCAGGCCAGTCATGATGCCCACGTCATGCGGGTGCTGGTGGGGATGAGTGCAAAGCTGGGTCTGACCATGGGGCGGCTAAAGCGCATTAATGAGGCGACGGCTGATCTATAGGCAGGGGGGCGGCTGAAAAGTCTGTGACGCTGGAAACTGGGAACCGGTTGATCCCTTTGGTTTAACGTTAACGCACAACTTGCGTCGTGCGCGCGCGTAAAGGCTTCGGAAAACTCAGGAAACCTCGCAGGCGTGTACGCGATGGCTCAAAGGGTCAGACTTGAAATCCAACCCTTTATTTTGCAGACAACCCAGAGCGAAGCTATCACGCGATGGAAACCGTGGGAAAACTCAACCCGGCCAAAAAGCCCCGAGGGTAAGGCGACTGTATCGGGCAACGCTTGGGCCGGTGGCGAGTGGCTTAAGCTGCAACAGGCTATCAAGGCATTGAATCAGGCCATGCGACAGCAAAAGGAATGGCAAGGGTGAAGGGGGGGCTGAAAAGTCCGGCGGTTGTCATGCTGGAAACCACACCGTATCTCACACAGAGAAAAAATTTCCGTTTGGAAAGAATCAAAATCAATCAGACCAAAAAGGGGGGGTATCAAAGGCAAAACCGGGGAACAAACCGGGGAACGTTTTGCAATTTGTTAACCAAAAACCTAGCATCCATGAGGGTTTCAAGCCATCTTTAGAGAGGTTTCACACCATATGAATCAAGGACTTAGCGCAGAAATGCTCTAAGTTCTTTCTTCTTTGTGGCTCCGGAATCGTCCATTGTCCCAACCGTTGTCCCAACCGTTGTCCCAACCGCGAGAAAAGCTAGGGAAGGCGTAGCGGCATCCATTCGCTACTCTTTTGATAGCTGCTTGCGCACGTTCTACGAGGGCTAGCAGCCTATTTGGCATATAAAAAGTGCTGCGCAAGGGCTTGATCAGCTACCGCGACGGCGGCAGGCAGTGACGACCCTTCGGCGCTCGATGCGTGGCGGCGACCTCCACCAGCGCGGTCATGCCGGGCACGCTGCCTGCTGAATGGCGCTGCGCGCTGGTGGCAACGCACCCAACATCACCGCTTTCCATTTTCGAGACTCTGTAGCTTTGGTCAGTGGCCAATGCGGAATACCGTAATGGCCAGGTAGCACGAAGCTGTCGGGTGGCTTCGTCGGGCAGCGCGGTCATGCTGGGTGGCCTTTTTTTGATTGAGCTACGCTGCGCGCTGTGGGCCAGTCCACCCAGCATCACCGCTTTCGTTTTGCCAGCGCTGTGGTGTCAGTCAGTGCGCGCGGCGCTGCTGCGCCCCGCACAGGGGCTGGGGAGTTACATCGCCAGTGCTTCGCAAGTGTTGGTCAGTGCGCTGGAGCGCAGATATGGCCTCGGCTCGCTTGCGCATCGTGCTGGATCAGCCATCGCCTGCGGCTCGGCCTGGTCGCCGTGGTGTTCGTGGCAGTTGTGGCGCACGCCCGCTACGGCCACCCGCTTCGCTTTTACATAACGCCGCATTTTGGAAAGTGCTCGCCAGTCGTTC
>JANXTM010000292.1 GCA_025352405.1 Polaromonas sp. | reverse complement strand
CTGCCAGACACCCCCTTCCCCATGCGCGGCGACTTGCCCAAACGCGAGGCCGGTTGGGTGAAAGAGTGGGAAGACAAGGGTATCTACAAAAAGCTGCGCGACGCACGCCATGGCGCTGTCAAATTTGTACTGCATGACGGCCCGCCCTATGCCAACGGCAAAATTCATATCGGCCACGCTGTCAACAAAATCCTCAAGGACATGATCGTCAAGGCGCGCCAGCTCAAGGGCCTGGACGCCATCTACGTGCCGGGCTGGGACTGCCACGGCCTGCCAATTGAAAACGCGATTGAAAAACTGCACGGCCGCAATCTGAGCCGTGATGAAGTGCAGTCCAAAAGCCGCGCGTTTGCTGCCGAGCAGATCGCCGGGCAGATGGAAGACTTCAAACGCCTGGGCGTGCTTGGCGAGTGGGACAACCCCTACCGCACGATGGACTACGCGAACGAGGCCAACGAAATCCGGGCGCTCAAACGCATCATGGAGCGCGGCTTTGTGTACCGCGGCCTCAAGCCCGTGTACTGGTGCTTTGACTGCGGCTCGTCGCTGGCGGAATTTGAAATTGAATACGCCGACAAAAAATCGCAAACACTGGACGTCGGTTTCAAATGCGCCGAGCCTGACAAGCTGGCCGCTGCATTTGGGCTTGAGAAGCTGTCCAAAGACGCCTTTGCCGTGATCTGGACCACCACCGCGTGGACGATTCCCGCCAACCAGGCGCTTAACCTCAACCCGGAGCTGAGCTATGCACTAGTAGACACCGAGCGCGGTATTTTGATGCTGGCTGAGTCCCTGGTTGAAAAGTGTATGGAGCGCTACCAGCTCACTGGTAAAGTCATCGCCACCACCCTGGGCAAAAACCTGGCGCTGCTGAATTTCATGCACCCACTGTATGACGTCAAAGACGACCAAGGGGTACATGGCTACAAACGCTTGAGCCCCGTATTTCTGGCTGACTACGCCACAGCTGATGACGGCACCGGTATCGTCCACTCTTCCCCTGCTTACGGCGTGGAAGACTTTAACTCCTGCGTCGCCAATGGCATTGCAACAGACGACATCCTGAACCCGGTTCAGGGCAATGGCCGCTATGTCGATGACCTGCCCATGTTTGGTGGCCTCAATATCTGGAAGGCCGCACCACTGGTGATTGAAAAGCTGCGCGAGCATGACCGCCTGTTTGCCACGCAAACCATCACCCACAGCTACCCACATTGCTGGCGCCACAAAACACCCGTCATTTACCGCGCAGCCGCGCAGTGGTTTGTTCGCATGGATGAGGGCGAAGGTGTCTTCACTCAGGACAAAGCCGGTAGAACGCTGCGGCACCTGGCACTTGCGGCCATTGAAGAGACCCGCTTTTATCCAGAAAACGGAAAAGGCCGTTTGCACGGCATGATTGCAGGCCGACCTGACTGGTGCATCAGCCGCCAGCGCAACTGGGGGGTGCCTTTGCCGTTCTTCATTCACACCGCCACCGGCGAGCTGCACCCTCGCACCATGGAGATCATGGACAAGGCCGCCAACATGGTTGAGGCGGACGGCGTTGAAGCCTGGAGCAAAGCAACGGCCGAATCCATCATCGGATTGGATGCGCCCGATTACATCAAAAGCACCGATATTCTCGATGTGTGGTTTGACTCTGGCACCACCCACGACCACGTCCTGAAGCACAGTCACGCGGCGCAATCGAGCTGGCCGGCAGACCTGTACCTCGAAGGCCACGACCAGCACCGCGGCTGGTTTCACTCTTCCCTGCTCACCTCGTGCGCCATGTACGACTACGCGCCCTACAAAGGCCTGCTGACGCACGGCTTCACAGTAGACGGCAAGGGCCGGAAAATGAGCAAGAGCGAAGGTAACGTGATTGCGCCGCAGGAAGTCTCAAGCAAGCTGGGCGCAGAAATTATCCGCCTGTGGTGCGCGTCTACTGATTACTCGGGCGACCTCGGCATTGACGACAAAATCCTGGCGCGAGTGGTCGATGCCTACCGCCGCATTCGCAACACACTGCGCTTTTTGATGGCCAACGTCAGTGACTTTGACCCCGCCAAAGATGCCGTACCGTTTGAGGACATGCTCGAAATCGACCGTTACGCCCTGTCTAGAGCAGCGCAGTTGCAGGCCGACATTCTGGCGCACTACGAAGTCTATGAATTCCAGCCTGTGGTGTCCAAACTGCAAATCTATTGCAGCGAAGACCTGGGCTCTTTCTACCTCGACATTCTGAAAGACCGGCTCTACACCACCGGTGCCAAGTCGCTGGCGCGGCGCAGTGCGCAGACGGCGCTGCACCAGATCACGCACGCCATGCTGCGCTGGATGGCACCTTTCCTCAGCTTCACGGCCGAGGAAGCGTGGAAGGTGTTTGGTGGGTCGGAATCCATCTTCCTGGAAACCTACGCCGAATTCCCCGCGCCTGATGCAGCGCTGCTGGCCAAATGGGAAATGATCCAGGATTACAGGACTGCCCTTAACAAATACATTGAATTTGAGCGGGCGGAAGGTCGTATAGGCTCATCGCTGCAGGCCAATGTGGAAATGAAAGCTGGTGCAGCTGACATAGCTATTCTTCGAAGTTTGGGCGAAGACCTGAAGTTTGCGTTCATCGTGTCCGAAATCTCACTAGTTGGTGAGAATGACGCGCCAGATAGGCAACTTACCGATGCCGAATTGGAATTGGTGGGCGGGAATATTGACTGCAAAGTGCGCCCGAGTACAGCCCCCAAATGCGAGCGCTGCTGGCATTACCGTGAAGACGTGGGCAATGACTCCGCACACCCGACCATTTGCGGACGCTGCACCAGCAACCTGTATGGTGCAGGCGAGAAAAGGACCTTTGCATAATGGCTAAAACTAACTTCGTCAAATCGTCTGGCAGCATGCTGCCGTGGCTGGGCCTGGCGCTCCTGTTGCTGATTGCAGACCAGTTCACCAAGGTGCTGATACTGGGCTACTATAAGCTCGGCGATGCAACCTACGTCACCAGCTTTTTCAACGTGGTGCGGGTGCACAACGCGGGCGCGGCGTTTTCCTTTCTGGCGTCGGAGTCTGGCTGGCAGCGCTGGTTTTTTACCGGCATCGGTGTGGCTGCGGCGCTTTTTATTGTCTGGATGCTCAAGTCACACGCAGTACAAAAACTGTTTTCGTTCGCGCTCAGCTGCATTCTCGGCGGTGCCATCGGCAACGTGATTGACCGCGCCATGCACGGCTACGTGGTGGACTTTCTGGACTTTCACTACGCGGGCTGGCATTTCCCGGCTTTCAATGTGGCTGACAGCGCCATCACCGTCGGGGCCATCTGCCTGATTCTCGATGAGCTTTTACGCGTGCGCCGCGCCCGTTAAAGCTATTCCCCAGACTCGCATCGCCACCCCAGGGGCTGGCTCCCCTTCAAAGCATAGCAAGGCCGCCGTAGCCGCCCGATGGGATTGTTATTACTGGTTAGCTTACTGACTTTGGCTGGGCGGCTGAATGCGACCGTTTTTCGAACACTGCTGGCCCCGCTAACCATGTCGGTTTGCCTGATGCCAGGTGACCACGATGACCGCCACCAGTTGCGCCAAAATTTTTCGGACCATACCTACCTGGGGAATAACGGCTTTGTGCAGTACAGCGTTGCGGTAGTCGCTTTGCAATTGATTGCACCGGATACTTTGGTGCTGCAATAAAGCAGTGGCAGCGTGTGCGCCGAGCGCCTGCAATGGCTGGAGGCGCAACTCAACCAGCAGCGCCACTGGCCGGTGGTGGTTGCCATGCACCATTCCCCGTTTGAAACACTGATCGGCCACATGGATGCGATTGGGCTGTTGCAGGGCTCAGTGGCGCTGGAAGCGCTGGTGGCAAGGCACCCAAATGTCGAGCGCGTGATTTGTGGCCCCCTGCACCGCGCCATTCAGGTGCGCTTTGGTGGCACTATTGCCGCAACCGTGCCATCCCCAGCGCACCAGGTGTGCCTGGACCTGTCGCCCGAAGCAGCGTCCACCTGGACACTGGAGCCGCCCGGCTTTGGCCTGCATGCACTTGCTCCAGGTGGGCGGCTTGTGTCCCACACCGTGGCCAGTGGCCAATACGATGGGCCTTTCCCTTTTCACGACGGCGACGGGCTGATTGATTGAACCCTCCTGAGGCCTGCCGAAAGCACCACAGCAGGCGTATAGTTATCGAGACGACATGAAGCATTTACTCAATCTCCTGGCAGCCATCGCGCTGCTTGTCTGGGGCACCCATCTGGTACGTACCGGCATCCTGCGGGTGTTCGGGGCCAACTTGCGCCACGTGTTGTCGCGCAGCATCAGCAACCGTTACACCGCCGCGATCTCCGGCATTGGCGTGACGGCGCTGGTGCAGTCCAGCACGGCAACCTCGCTGATCGTGTCGTCGTTTGTGGGCCAGGGGCTGGTGGCGCTACCGCTGGCACTGGCCGTGATGCTGGGCGCGGACATTGGCACCAGTTTGATGGCGGTGGTGTTCTCGTTTGACCTGTCGTGGCTGTCACCGCTGTTTATCTTTGTCGGCGTAGTGCTATTCATCTCGCGGCAAGACACCCACACGGGCCGCGTCGGCCGCATCCTGATTGGCCTGGGGCTGATGCTGCTGGCGTTGCGGCTGGTCACGGCCTCCACCGCTGTGCTCACGCAGGCACCCGCCATCAAGGCGCTGCTGGCCTCCTTGAGCAGTGACCTGCTGCTTGAAATCACCGCTGGTGCATTTTTGGCGGTGGTGTCTTATTCAAGCCTGGCGATTGTGCTGCTGACCGCCACACTCGCCACCTCGGGGGTGATTCCAATTGACGTGGCGCTGGGCCTGGTGCTTGGCGCCAACCTGGGCAGTGGCCTGCTGGCGGTGCTGACAACTGGCCGCTCGGCGATTGAAGTGCGGCAGGTACCGCTAGGCAATCTGCTGTTCAAGGTGTTCGGAGTGGTGATGGCCGCGCCCCTGGTTGGGTTGTGGCTACGCCATGTCCGTCCCTACCTGGGCGAGCCGGCCGCTGTGGTGGTGCTGTTTCACCTGTCCTTTAATGTGCTGGTCGGCCTAGTGTTTATTGGCTCCATCTCGGTGGTGGCGCGCTGGGTTGAAAAGCTGCTGCCCAAGCCCGTCAAAACCGCCATCAATGGCCGCCCGCACCACCTTGACCCCTCGGCCCTGAGCACACCGTCGCTGGCGATTTCATGCGCAGCGCGGGAAGCGCTGCACCAGGCCGATGTGGTAGAAACCATGCTGCGCGGCATGCTTGAAGTGATCAAAAAAGACGATCTCAAGCTGGCAGAAGACTTGCGCAAAATGGACGACACGGTCGACTTGCTTTACTCGACCATCAAGTATTACCTGACCAAAATATCACGCGAGGCGCTGGCCGAAGAGGAAAGCCGCCGCTGGACCGACATCATCAGCTTTGTCATCAACATGGAGCAGATTGGCGACATCATCGAACGCATACTGATCGACATTGAAGACAAAAAAATCAAGCCTGGCCGCAATTTCTCCGAGGCCGGCATGCTGGAAATCACCGAACTGCATGACCGGCTCATTGACAACCTGCGCCTGGGCATGAGCGTATTTTTAAACGGCTCGGTGCGCGACGCACAAAAACTGCTGGAAGAAAAAGCCCGCTTTCGCGACCTGGAGCGGGCCTACGCCACCACCCACTTGAGCCGCCTGTCGGCCAACACCGTGCAAAGCCTGGAAACCAGTTCGCTGCACATTGACCTGATCAGCGACCTCAAGCGCATCAACTCCCACATCTGCTCGATCGCCTACCCGATTTTGGATTCGGCCGGTGCACTGGCACCAAACCGTTTGCGGCAAACAGCGTTGATCGATCAATCCTGAGCTGGGCGCTGAGGGCCAAATCCCATCACGCTGGCCAGAATCAGTGCTGCCTCCAGCGTGAACGCGCCGCCCGACAGGTCTTCGAGCAGTTGCACCGTATCCACCAGGGCAAATTGCGCCACCTCACCGTCCTGGTTGATGGGCTTGACACCACCGGGCACGGTGCAGACATACCAGTCGATGTTTTCGACCATATACCCGGCACCGTCCCCATCGCTGGTCGGTCGGCGCACGGTCAGACACCCGCCATGGCACAGGCCCTGCAAGTCTGCGACATGCAGACCGGCCTCTTCCCAGGTCTCGCGCACCAATGCGGCTTCCGGCGTGTCTGCGCTGGACACCATGCCGCCCATCAGGGTGTCCCATTTACCAGGGTCGTTGGCTTTATCCAACGCCCGTTGCTGCACCCAAAAACGGCCATCCAGTGCCTGTCCCACCAGGTGCACCGCCCGTGTCGCAATGCCCAACGGCCTGACGGCTGCACGCTCGATGGTGCCCACGCACAGCCCATGCGCGTCGCGCACCGCAAGTTGCTCTTGGCGCCAGGCGCCAGCCAGACCAGCTTGATGCAGAGCAGTGGCCAGCCGGTTCAGCCCCTCGGTCACGTCCCCGTCAAGCAACCAACCAGTGCACGCACCCGTTTCTGCCGAATGCTCCTTTTTCAATAGCAAACAGCCCCCGCTATTGCTGCGGGAAAAGCATATTTCATCAAGAAAATCAGGCTCTACAGAGCCCACCACACAACCTGCGGCACCCGCACCGACGATCAGCGGCACACGGGGTCTGAGCGGCGGGCAATTTGCCTGCGCGCGAAGGGCGTGCAGCCAGTCAGGCACCGGGCGGTCAACCGATTGAAACCGAAACACGCTGCCCGCTGACTACACCGTCAGGATGGTGCAACCGGTGGTTTTGCGCGCCTCCAGGCTGCGGTGTGCTTCGGCCACCTCCGCCAAAGCAAAGCGCTGGTCAATGCGGATGTCAACCTTGCCGCTGGTGACCATGGCAAACAGCTCGTCAGCCATGACCTGCGTGGTGGCGCGGTCTGCGATGTGCGTGAACAGCGTCGGGCGCGACACGTACAGCGAACCCTTGGCGGCCAGCAGACCCAGGTCGAGCGGTTCGACCTTGCCCGACGCGTTGCCAAAGTTGGCCAGCAGGCCAAACGGGCGCAAGCAGTCCAGCGACTTGATGAAGGTGTCCTTGCCGACCGAGTCGTAGACCACCTTGACACCCTGACCGCCGGTGATTTCCTTGACACGGGCAACAAAATCTTCTTTTGCGTAATTGATGGTGTGGGTTGCACCGAGAGATTTGGCCAGCGCGCATTTTTCGTCTGAACCCGCCGTACCGATCAACTGCAGGCCCATGGCTTTGGCCCACTGGCAGGCAATCAGGCCAACCCCGCCCGCAGCGGCATGAAACAGCACAAAATCACCCTCGCTGAGGCCGCCCTGTGGCTGCGTGCGGCGCAGCAGGTACTGGGTCGTCAGGCCTTTGAGCATCATGGCGGCGCCGGTTTCAAATGAGATCGCATCGGGCAGCTTGCAGACGCACTTGGCGGGCATCACGCGCAGCTCGCAATAGCTGCCCGGTGGCTGGCTGGCATAGGCCGCCCGGTCACCGACTTGCAGATGGGTCACGCCCTCACCCACCGCCTCGACCACGCCGGCTGCTTCCATGCCCAGTTGCAGTGGCATCGGCAGCTTGTAAAGGCCCGAGCGCTGGTAGACGTCAATGTAGTTCAAACCCACGGCCTTGTGCCGAATACGAATTTCACCCGGACCGGGCTCGCCGACGACGACATCGACGAGTTGAAGTTGTTCGGGGCCGCCGTGTTGGCTGATGTGAACGGCCTTGGAGGTCTGGGAAGTCATGCGTGTTGTCCTTTTTATAGCGTGTAGCGGGTTGTTGTGATCTGACTCCATCTATTTTGTCAGACAAGCCTGGGCCGTGGCCAGGGTGCGACAAATCAAAATAACCTGCAGCCCGCCCCGCCTGAAACACCGTGGTGACCGCCCGCCATGGGCGTGTTGTTAAAGTGACGCCCATGAACCAACGCCTCACGCTGAACACCGCCTGGTTGCTAATGGTTCCGCCTTTGCTTTGGGCTGGCAATGCGGTGGTCGGCCACCTGGTCACCGGGCTGGTGCCGCCCATGACCCTGAACTTCATGCGCTGGGCGCTGGCTTTTGTCATTTTGTTGCCGCTGGCGCACCGGTTGCTGCGCCGGGACAGTGGCCTGTGGCCAGCCTGGCGGCGCTTTGGCCTGCTCGGTTTGCTGGGTGTGGGCTGCTACAACGCGCTGCAGTACCTGGCACTCAAAACATCCACGCCGCTCAACGTCACGCTGGTGGCCTCCAGCGGCCCGGTCATGATGCTGGCTACTGGCTGGGCCTGCTTCGGTCAGCGTGTGGCGCGGCGGCAAATGCTGGGCGCTGTGTTTTCAATAGCGGGTGTGCTGGTGGTTCTGGCGCGCGGTGATTGGACGCTGCTGGCACAGGTGCGGTTGGTCGCCGGGGATGTGTATGTACTGGTGGCCACTTTGGCCTGGGCGTTTTACAGCTGGCTGCTGGCACAGCCAAAGGAGCCCCGCGCGATTCGCAACGACTGGGCGGCATTTTTAATGGCCCAGATCGTCTTTGGGCTGGGCTGGTCAGGCTTGTTTGCGGCCGGTGAGTGGGCGCTGACAGACGCCCACATCCGCTGGGGCTGGCCACTGGCTGCAGCCATGCTGTACGTGGCAGTCGGCCCGGCCATCGTCGCCTACCGCTGCTGGGGCATGGGTGTGCAGCGCGTCGGGCCCGCCGTGGCCGGATTTTTTTCCAACCTCACGCCGCTGTTTGCGGCGTTGCTGTCAGCCGCGTTTTTGGGTGAACTACCGCAGGCCTACCACGCGGTGGCGTTTTTGCTGATCGTTGGCGGGATTGTGGTCTCCAGCCGGCGCTGAAAAGTATGTTTATGCGCTGCGGTCTGGCTGGGACGGCTTTTTGAAGTGGCCCGTCCGCAGCGCAGGCACTACAACCTTACAAAAACGCGAAAATTACTGCCGCTGGCCGGCATGCCGATTGCACAGCAGATCGCTCCTCAGTATCAGCCCCTCCTAAAGTTTGGCCCAATTTGAATAGCTTGTCATTGTGGGGTTGGGTGCCTCGCTGAGCAGTTCACGCAGTGCCACACACAGCTCGTTGAGGTCATGGTTTTTACTCACCACCAGCGCTGCGCCCGCACCGTACGCCGCCGACTTCAACGCCTCGTCCACATAACCTGAAATAACGATGACTGGCAGGTCAGAGCGCAGGAGTTTGACCTGTTTGAGCAGCTCCACACCTGAAAATCCCTGCAAGCGATAGTCGGTCACGACGGCGTCGCATGCTGTGGGGTCTGCCTGCAATGCTGTCATGGCGGCTTTGCCGCTTTCAAAACAGGTCACGCCAAGTCCGGCGTCTGGAAATGTTTCGTTAATCAGCGCGCGCATGCCCTCGTAGTCGTCCACGTAAAAAATGTGTTTGATGTCATCCCCAGAACCCTTGACAACAAGTGTCTCGAGAGCATGTGCGGTGGGTAGAAAAATCTCGAACGCAGTGCCTTTTTGGGGCTCTGGAGATACCGTCATCGTGCCCTGGTGTAACGAAACGATATCGCGTACTTCGGTCAGTTGCAAACGGCGCGCGCTGCCAGGCTGGTCGTCAATCTGTGGAGGTGCCGGCATCAGCGTGTGAAAAGTCTCAACAGCTACCCGGTCCCCGTTGGTAATGACCAGCCATATGCAGCTTCTGGGAGGCAGCCCACCCTGTAGTTTTTCTGCATACCGATCCAGCACTATTTCATCAAACAGGACTTCCTTCATCTCCACCACAATCTGGCTCGCCTGACCCGCCATGGATTGCCACGCCACGACGCAAGCGCTGAAGACAGCGTTTTCAAGAAGGCATGCGTCGGCGCGTATCAAGGGACTCTGTTGGGGAAGATCAATGGCCAGGTCAATCTGGCCAGGGAGCAGGGCGCGAAAGCGCTTCAAGGCACCCATCAAAATCGGCTCCAGGCTCTGGTTGATGAGGCCTTCACGCCCGGCAATGTCAGTGTTCATGATGAATTTAAATTTTACGAATTACAAGCCGCAGCAGAATGCAAGTACCGATGTTTATGCCCTGTGACTACCCTCTAGTGGTATTCACTCAGATTGAATAATTGGCGATTAATACTGGATCAGGATCTGTCAAAAAAACCCATCGGTCAGCGCTACCCCATCCTCACCCGCCGCGCGACTTCTTCGTCCCGCGCGTCGTCAATCTCGCGCATCACGCCGCGCATGTCTACCGCACCTGCCTTGCGTTCAAAGCGGCCTGTCAGGACCGCCTCGGGATAAAGCACGCCGCGCTGGTACAGGTCCCAAATCTCCAGCCCATACTGGGTTTGCAACAACTCCGGGGCAAACTGGCCAAAAAAGCCGCGCAGGTTGGCCACATCGCGCAGCAGCATGCGGCTGGCGTGGTTGTTACCTGCAGCATCAATGGCTTGAGGCAGGTCGATGATGACCGGGCTGTCCACGCCACCTTCGGCGCCTTCAATGTATTCGTATCCCAGCAAAATATTGAACTCTGACAAGTCGCCATGCACAACGCCGGCGCACAGCATGCGGACCACTTCGGTCAGCAATGTGCTGTGGTGCTTGCGGGCGGCTTCAGGTGTGAACACCACATCGTTCAGGCGGGGGGCGGCGTCCCCGTGCGCGTCGGTGACCAGCTCCATCAGCAACACGCCATCGCAAAAGTTATACGGCCTCGGCACGCGCACACCAGCGGCGGCCAGGCGGTACAGCGCATCGACCTCGGCACTTTGCCAGGCGGCCTCTTGTGCCTGCCGGCCAAATTTGGTGCCCTTGGCCATGGCCCGGGCTTGTCGGGTATTTTTTACCTTGCGGTTTTCGGTGTAATCCACCGCCTGGCGAAAGCTGCGCTCGGTGGCCTCTTTGTAGACCTTGGCGCAGCGGGTTTCCTCGCCGCAGCGCACCACGTAAACCATCGCCTCCTTGCCGCTCATGAGCTGGCGCACGACGGTGTCTATCAGGCCTTCCTCAATGAGGGATTGCAGTCTTTTTGGTGGTTTCATAATCCCATTTTGCACCGGGCAGCGGATGCACCCAAAGCACCAACGGCAGGATTTCCAGGAATCACCGCCCATCGACCGGCTAGGCCGGCTTAAAAGACAGCACGCTGGCTGGAAAAGTGTCCACGTTAATAGGTTTGGACAGGTAACCATTACACCCGGCGTTGATCATGCGGGCCTCGTCACCTATCATGGCGGAAGCGGTGAGGGCAACAATCACAATGTGCTGCATGACCGGGTTGGCCTTTTATAAGCTGCGTCAGCTCCAGGCCATTCATTCCGGGCAGATGGATGTCCATCAAAATGAGGTCTGGGTGAAAGCTGGAAATTTTTTCGACCGCTTCACGGGCGCATTCGGCAGACTCGACTACGAAGCCTTCCTCGCCGAGCACAAAACGCAAAAGCTCGACATTCATGGCGTTGTAATCAACAATCAAAATCCGCGGCATGGTCATGATGCGCTCCCGTTCGACGCTGTCACTGCGACAGGCCGCAAACGGCGAATGCTGTCCACAATGGCGGCCATCGCGCCACCGCCCTTGGTCGCGATTGCGGTCGCCGAACAAGCCAGCCGCAGGTATTCACTATCGGTAAGGACCATACTGGTCCAAATAAAAACAGGTATTTCCCGCCATTCGGGCATGTGCCGGAGCGCATCAAGAACCTCAAAACCATCAAACTCGGGCATCATCAGGTCGAGCACGATCGTATCGGGTCGATGCTCGGCGATGTCCCGCAAAGCCGAACGCCCATCGCCCGCGCACAGCGCATCAACGCCAATGTTGGCGAGCGCACCATGCATCAAATCAAGCGCCATCGGGTCGTCATCTATCACCAGTACGCGAGCGCGGCGGTCAAGCGACTGGATCAATGGCGTGATCACAACAAGCACTTCCTCGGCGCACAGCGGTTTGCTCAGCATATTGGCGATCGGAAATGAGGCTGTGCCGCCTGATTCGGTCGGCATGCTCAAGCCCAAGACCAGGGCGCCGCGACTTGCGCCGTCCTGACGCATCCCCGCCAAAACCTCCAAACCACTTTGGTCCCGTAGCACCAAATTGAGCGAAATCCCGTCATAAGGTGTTTCCCTGGCGAAATGCAGTGCCTGCTCGCCGGTGGAAGCCCCATCGACCCAATAGCCTGCGATCGACAGCTGGTTGACCAGACTGGCCCGCTCATGCAGGTTGTCTTCAACGATCAAAATGCGATCCACCGGGCCCTGCGGGGCACCCGCCTCCATTGCCCGGCTTATGCGGGTGGTGTCGGTGCCATGGATGCGATTGAGCACTGCATGAAACACGCTGCCCACACCCAGCGTGCTTTTAACGCCCACAGTGCCGCCTTGGGCCTCGACAAGTCGGCGCGTGAGCGCGAGACCAAGCCCGGTTCCTTCATGCTTTTTGCTATAATCCCCATCCAGTTGCTGAAACTCGACAAACAGTTTTGACAAGTCGTCAGGGGCGATACCGATGCCGTTGTCCTCCACCTCCAGCCGGAAATGGTCGGGGCCCTGTGCAAACGCCCGTATCGTCACCTGACCACCTGCAGAGGTGAACTTGACTGCGTTTGAAAGCAGGTTGTAAAGCACCTGCTTTAACCGGGACGCATCCAGCCAGACGTGAGTCAGTACGGGGTCCGGGTCGATGTCGATCTCGATATGTATGTTCTTGCTTTGCATCGCCGGGTGCAATGCGTCTGCGATCTCCTTGACGGTAACTCGCAGATCAAGTGGGGCGGCAAAAAACTCGAATGTGCCTGACTCGACTTTGGACAAATCAAGCACGTCGTTGATCAGCTGCAGCAGGTGACGTCCACTGGTACTGATGTTGCCCAGAAACTTCTGGTAGTTGGCCGAACCTGCGGGAACGGCACCAGACTCCAGCAAGCGCGCAAAACCGATGACCGAATTAAGCGGCGTGCGAAGTTCATGGGACATATTGGCCATGAACTCACTTTTAAGCCGGTTGGCCTCCAGAATCTGGTGATTTTCGGCCTCCAGTCGCTGCGCATTCAGCCGCGCGTCTTCAGCTAGCCTTTGCAGTGTCGTTTCGGTCACGATTCCCAGCATGCGAGCCGGAGTTGTTGCCCCGGCCTCGAAGTTTCCATGCAGGTTGATCCAGTGCGTGCCAAGGTCGGGCCAGATGACCCGACACTCCAGTTGCAAGTCAGTCAGCAACGCCATAGCGATCGTGAAACTGTCATCAACCTGGCGCCTGTCATCGGGATGAATGTGCTCGATCAGGGTGTCTAAAGTCCAGGGTTGGTCCGCTTGCTCAAAGCCAAAACAACGTGAAAATTGCAAAGAGGTACAGAGCGCCTTTGTATGCACGTCCAGTTCCCAGTCGCCAATCTGGGCGGCATCAAGGGTGAACCTCAGGCGCGCCTCGCTGTCGCGCAATGCGGCCTCTGCCCTGCGCTGCGGTGACACGTCACGCGCTATTTTGGACGCCCCAACAATGCGCCCGGTCGCATCGCGAATCGGCGAAATGGCGACGGACACATCAATTAACTTTCCTTCTTTGGATTTACGGACCGTGTCAAAAGCGGGAACGCTCATACCACGCGTCAGATCAGCGATAACGCGCACCTCCTCGCATTCGCGGTCTGCTGGTATCAACATCATCACTGGCTGGCCGATAGCTTCTTGCGCCGTGTAACCAAAAATTGTCTGCGCAGCCTTGTTCCAGCTGGTGATTTGACCATCGAGCGTTTTGCTGGTGATCGCATCATTGGACGATTCGACAATCGCCGCCAGGCGCTTCGACTCGATCGCCGCCTTGAACAGCGGGCCCATGTCACGAAACACCATGGCCATGCCGTTCAGGCTGCCATCGGCCAGCTTTGTCACCGCTGCTTTCACCTCCAGGGTGGTTCGTTTTCCGTCGCGCGAGATGGCGACCACATGGTTGGCGATATCAACGGTTAGCCCTTGCTGCATGACCACATCAACAATGTTGCTTGCGGTGTCATAGTCCGCTCGGTCTTCCGCGTCAAATACCGTCCAGAAAGTCTGCCCCTGCGCCTCTTGCTGCGTCCAGCCTGTGACCTGCTCGGCCACCGCGTTCATGCGGGTGACCCTGCCGTTGCGATCTGTCGCTAAAAAACCCGCCCCGATACTGGCCAGCGTCAGCGCCAGGCTTTGCTGGGTTTCCACCAGATCATGCTCAGCGCTGTGGCGTTTGCTGGCCTCTGCTTCAAGCGAACCAACGGCGCTCTTGAATTGCAAAACAGAAGGGATTTTGACCGCTTTAGGGAATCAGGGGCCATAAAGCAACAGCGGTTACCAGCGAAATAACGGCGGCAACCATCTTGGTCAGCGTCTGCAACCCGTAGTCAGGCTGCCAGATCGTCCAGATACTCATCAAATGGGTGACGCCACAGGCAAAAATGAAAGCAATAAACAACTTGATCAACCAGCCCAGGGTCAGGTCCGGCCGCTTCCGGACAAAACTCGCCAGTGCCAGGGGAATCGAAAAGTAGGACAGCGCAATGACTGCATCGGCCACCACCATGGACCAAAGCAGGCCGGGGGTCCATACGAAACAAAAGCCGTGGGGCAGATAGCCGTTACGGGCTACAAGTGGAGTCAAAAAATCCATACTATCTTTCCGGTCGCCAACAGATTGCGCGCTACCTTAGCCCGCTGTATACCGACGTGCCTGGACTTTATGTCTGAAAGATGAAAAACTGATGAAATTGATGTAACTTATATAAGTTCATTAAATAAATTAATTTTTTGTGTATTTTTTAACGTTTTGTAAATTTTACGGCTGCGATTATTGTCGCCTTGTCCTTGCAGTCTGCAAAAGCTTTTGGGCGCTACACCAGGATCGGATCCACGCGGTCGTTTTACAGTCAGCTGTCGGCAACTGTATTTTAAAAGGTCCCTGTAAACGCCCCACCGTCGGCCAGCACGTTTTGCCCCGTCATGTAGGCTGCGTGCGTGCTGCACAAGAATGCACAAATGGCACCGAACTCTGCTGGCGTGCCGAAACGCTGGGCTGGAATGTTCTTGCGGCGTGCATCCATTAAAGCCTCCAGCGGCTGGCCACTTTTAGCTGCAGCGCCTTGCATGGTGCCCTTGAGGCGGTCGGTGTCGAATGCGCCGGGCAACAAGTTGTTGATGGTGACGCCCTGCGCCGCTAGTTTGCTTCTGGCCACGCCCGCGACAAATCCGGTCAGCCCGCTGCGTGCACCATTGCTTAAACCCAGAATATCAATCGGCGCTTTCACAGCGCTAGATGTGATGTTGATGATGCGACCGAAACCCCGCGCCGCCATGCCGTCAACCGTGGCCTTGATCAGCTCAATCGGGGTCAGCATGTTGGCGTCGACCGCCTTGATCCAGACATCGCGGTCCCAGTCGCGGAAGTCGCCCGGTGGCGGGCCACCCGCATTGGTGACCACAATGTCAAAGTCCTGGCGCACGGCGAACACGGCGGCGCGGCCTTCGGTGGTGGTAATGTCTGCAGCAACAAAAAGGACGCTAGGGCAATCTTTATGGAGGCTTTCAGCTATTAATTTTGTAGCAGCCGCCTGCAATACTTCGGCACCCCTGGCAACGATGAGGACGTTGACGCCTTCACGTACCAGCGCTTCGGCGCAGCCCAGACCCAAACCTTTGCTCGCGCCACACACCAGCGCCCATTTGCCTGCAATACCCAAATCCATAATGGCTCCTTGAAACGAAACACCACTGAACATTCAGCACATCAACCCACAACCCACAACCCCGGATTATCAGTTGATGATGCTGAGCAAATAGAACGCCCGTGGGCACACATCGGCCCCCCAAAGCACCGTAGACAAACCGGGACCGGGGCATCAGGCACCGCCAAGCAGGCTCACGCCCTGGCCCGGCTGAACACAAATATGCCTGCAATCACCAGCACCGTGCCAGCCGCGACCCAGGCTGTGAAAGGCTCACCCAAAATAACCACGCCCATCAAAATAGTGGACATCGGCCCGACCATGCCCGCCTGTGACGCCATGCTGGCACCGATGCGTTCAATCGCCATCATCACCATCAGCACTGGCGCCACGGTGCACAGTGTGGCGTTGATCAAAGACAACCAGATCACCTCGGGGGCCACCGCCCATGCTGCGCTCAGAGGGCGCAACACGCCAAACTGCAGGACGCACAGCAGGCACGCCACCGTGCTGGCCAGCCCAACCAGGCGCAACGCGCCCAGACGCCTGACCATCTCTCCGCTGTAAACCAGATACACGGCATAACTGATGGCGCTCAAAAGCACCAGCAGTGCGCCCCAGGCCGTGTCGGCGCGCTGGCCCAGGCTCTGAAGTGTGAGTTCATGGCCAAACACCAGCACCACACCACAGTAGCTGATAGCCGTGCCGGTCAGCTGCCGAGCCAGTACACGTCGCTTGTAAAGCACAAAGCCAAGCAGCATGACCAGCGTGGGGTTGAGGTACAAAATCAGGCGCTCCAGCGAGGCGCTGATGTAGGCCAGTCCGGCAAAGTCAAGAAAACTCGCCAGGTAGTAGCCCGTAAAACCAAGCCACAGCACGCCCAGCCAGTCACGCCGCGTGAGGGCGGCCTTGCCCCGGCTGGCCCACCACGCCATCACGGCAAAGACCGGCAACGCAAACAGCATGCGAAACATGATGAGCGTGACTGCATCCACGCCGTGACGGTAGGCCAGCTTGACGATGATGGCCTTGCCGCTGAAGGCAATCGAACCCCCCAGCGCCAGCAGCAGGCCAGTTGTGATGCGCCTGCTATCTGCTATATTTTTGATAGCTGATAGCGCTGGCGTTTGCTGCCGGGAAGGCAGTTTTTGTTCTGAAGTGTTGCTCAAGCTGCGGCTTTAAATGATGTATTGTCGGTTTAGAACCCGACCGCCTGGCCGTCACGCCGAGAATCGCTGGCGGCCACGTAGCCTTCAACCTTGGGGTCACCGGCCCGCCAGATGAACTGACCAGCGCCAAAGTCCTGGTAGGAATCGTTGATGACTTCCATGCGGTGGCCGCGCGCTGTCAGGCTTTGCACACACGCCGCGTTCATGGCGGCTTCAACGTTTATTTCCAGGCCGGCGTTGTAGCGCCAGCGTGGTGCGTCACAGGCGGCCTGCGGGCTTTGCTTGTAGTCGAGCATGCGCACCAGGGTCTGCATGTGGCCCTGCGGCTGCATGTTGGCCCCCATCACACCGAACGACATGACCGGCTGGCCGTTCTTGGTCAAAAAGGCCGGGATGATGGTGTGAAACGGGCGTTTGCCCGGTGCCACCTGGTTGATGCCGGCGTCGAGGCTGAAGCCATGGCCACGATTTTGCAGGCTGATGCCAAATTCAGGCTCTACGCAACCGGAGCCAAAGCCCATGTAGTTGCTTTGAATAAAGCTCACCATCATGCCGTCTTCATCGGCAGCGCTGAGGTAAATGGTGCCGCCCTTGACGGGGTTGCCCGCGCCAAAGTCCTGTGCCTTTTTCATGTCGATGAGTTTGGCACGGGACGCCAGGTACGAGGCATCCAGCATTTGCGCGGGGGTCACCGCCATTGACAAGGGCTCGGCCACGTATTTGTAGGTGTCGGCGAAGGCCAGCTTCATGGCTTCAATCTGCAAATGCTGTGAGTCAACACCATCGACTGGCAGGCTGGCGATGTCAAACTGGTCCAAAATGCCGAGCGCGATGAGCGCCGAAATACCCTGCCCGTTGGGCGGAATCTCGTGCAGGGTGTAGCCACGGTAGTCTTTGCCAATTGGCTTGACCCACTCGGGTTGGTAATTTTCAAAATCTTTGGCTGTGAGGCTGCCACCGTTCTGGCCGGAAAACTTTTCAATCGCGCGTGCGATCTCGCCGCCGTAGAAGGCTTGGCCCTTGCTGGCGGCAATCGCGCGAAGGCCTCTGGCAGCGGCCTTGAACTGGAACAGCTCACCGACTGTAGGTGCCCTCCCCCAAGGCAAAAACGACGCGGCAAAACCCGGCAGGCCTTTGAGTTCATCGGCTGCGGCAGACCATTTTTCCTGCACCACGGGGCTGAGCAGGTAGCCGCGCTCGGCGATTTCGATGGCGGGGGCCAGCAAATCGGCAAATGGCAACTTGCCAAAGCGCTCGCTCAGGGCCACCCAGCTGCTGACGGCACCCGGCACAGTGACGGCGTCCATGCCGCGTTTAGGTGGTGCGGCGGCATCGTTGCCGTATTTGCGTTTGAAGTAAGCGGGTGTCCAGCTTTGCGGCGCGCGGCCAGAGGCGTTCAGGCCGTGCAGTTCCTTGCCGTCCCACAAGATACAAAACGAGTCGCTGCCCAGGCCGTTGCTGACCGGCTCAACAATCGTCATGGCCGCCGCCGCCGCAATCGCCGCGTCTACCGCGTTGCCACCCTTGAGCATCATGCGCAGTCCAGCCTGTGCCGCCAGCGGGTGCGACGTAGACACCACATTGCGTGCAAACAGCGGAATACGGGTAGAGGTGTAGGGGTTGTTGAAGTCAAAGTTCATGGCTGGATTATCCGGGGTTTGAAATAAGCAAGCCGGGCCCGCCGCAGCGCGCTTGGCGAAGTCGCCGAAGCGCACTCACAGTGTTGCGCTAGTGGCAGTCGCAGTTACGGTGGTGCCCGGACTGACAGACAGCCGCGCGGCAGCGCTGCGGGCCGACAACAAGTGGCCACGCATTTCACGCTCAGCCGCATCCGCATCACCTGCCAGAATGGCGTTTACTACGCGGCTGTGCTCCACCAGCGACTGTTCCAGGCGCTCGTGATTCACAAACTGCCCGCGCCTGAACGGCATGACCCGGTGGCGCAACGCGCCCGTGGTTTCCTGCAAAAAAGGGTTGTGTGCGCCGTCAAAAATCAGGCCATGAAATTCGCGATTGGCGCGGTCATAGAGTTCCATGTCACGGCCCAGCGCGGCTTGGCGGCCCCGCGCGTAGCAAGCACGCAAGGCGCTCCGTTCGGCTTCTGTCATGCGCAGTGCTGCATAGCGGGCGCACGAGGACTCTAATTCTGCAATCGCTTCAAACATCAAGTCAAGATCGCTTGAGGTCAGGCTCCGCACCACTGAGCCGCGGTGCGGGCGATAGTTAGCCAGACCCGTCGCCGCCAGTTGCTTTAGGGCTTCCCGTACCGGTGTGCGGGAAACGCCACAGCGGCTGGCAATGGCATGCTCGTCCAGGTGGGTGCCTGGCAATAGTTGGCCCAGCACTATCTCGTCGGCCAGTCGGCTGTACACCTGCTCGCACAGGCTGGGGGAGCTGGAGCGGCCTGGCGTCATGATAAAGCGGGCATAGCGTTGCAGTGCGCTGCGCTGCTGACGACTTCTGTTGGGACGAGGGGGTTCCAGCACGCGACCTGATGCGCCGCAGCCGCAAATTGGGGCACCTCGGCCAGGCAAGTTTTTATGGCGTAGCCGCAGCGCAGCGCAAAGGCGCAGCCCGCGGGCAAGCAGGCAAGATCCGGTGGCGCACCAACAATCGCGGCCAATGGCTTGCCGCGCATACCAGGTGCCACAGTTGACCGCATAAGTCCTTGTGTATACGGATGCTTAGGCCGGGTAATGACATCGGCCACATTGCCTTGCTCCACAATGCGCCCCGCATACATGACCGCCAGCCGGTCTGATATTTCCACGGCTGCGCCAATGTCATGGGTGACAAAAATCACTGCCATTCCGAGCTCGCGCTGCAGCTCGCGTAGCAGCAGCAAAATCTGTATTTGCACCGTTGCGTCCAGCGCAGTGGTGGGCTCGTCGGCCAACAGCAGTTTGGGTTTGCAACACAGGGCCAGGGCGATCATGGCACGCTGACGCATACCGCCCGAGAGTTCGTGCGCGTAGGTGTCCATACGCCGGCGTGCCTGCGGAATTTGCACGCGTTCCAGCATGTGCAGGGCGCGTTTATGCGCTGCGGCTTTGTCAACCGCCTCGTGCGCACGAATCATTTCAATCATTTGCTGACCTATGGTGTAGACCGGGTCAAACGCCAGCCCGGACTCCTGAAACACCATGGACACCACCGCGCCCCGGTAATGCTGCAGGGCCTGGCCTTGCAGCGCAAGCACGTCCTGCCCATCGACCAGGATGCGGCCCTGCACCCGGCTGCTTTGCGGCGGGTTCAACCGCAGCAGCGTGCGCAGGGTGACGCTCTTGCCCGACCCCGACTCGCCTAGCAGGCCCAGGGTTTCGCCCCGCGCCAGTTCGAGATTGACACCGTGCAAGGCTTGCAGCGTGCGCGCACCAAAGAAAGTCACGCTGAGGTCTTGAACTGACAGTAGTTGGGCTCCTGTCATGCCGCCTCCAGCTCTGAAATCCCCGCTAGCGCGGGCGTGGCAGTAGGCAGTTGCGCCGCAGCAGAATGCCCTGAGCCAGCAGTAGCCATGTGGCATGCCACCTGGTGGCTGGCATCTGCCAGACCATCGGGCGCCTTCAACGGGTCCAGCACGGGCGACGAGCTGGCGCACACGGCCTCGGCATAAGGGCAGCGATCACGAAAGCGGCAGCCCGCAGGCGGGTTGATAGGGCTGGGCGGGTCGCCTGCCAGCGGCGGCAGGGCGGTGCGGCGCGCCGGGTCCATGGAGGGTACGGCGGACAGCAGTGCCTGCGTGTAGGGGTGGCGTGCAGCGCTATAAATCTGTCCGACTGGCCCGATCTCCACCACCTGGCCCAGGTACATCACCATCACGCGGTCGCACAGGTACTGCACCACATGCAAGTCGTGTGAAATAAACAGGTAGGTCAGACCCTGCTCGGCCTTCAACTCCTGCAGCAAATTGAGCACCTGAGCCTGCACTGACTTGTCAAGCGCGGCCACGGCCTCGTCCAGAATCAGTAGGCGCGGCTGCAATGCCAGCGCACGGGCAATATTGATGCGCTGGCGCTGGCCACCTGACAACTCGTGCGGGTAGCGTGATGCAAACTGGCTGGCCTGCAAGCCCACGCGGTCAAGCAGGGCGTGAGCTCGCGCCAATGCTTGCGCAGGACTCATGCTATGCACGCGCGGACCAAAACTAATGGTGTCTTCAACCGTCATGCGCGGGTTTAGTGACGCAAAAGAGTCCTGAAACACCATCTGCAAGCTGCGCCGGTAGTCAGGCAACGACAGGCCGCCAAACTCGGCCACACCTTCGCCGTCAAACACGAGGCTGCCCTGGTCTGGCGTGAGCAAGCGCGCAATCAGGCGGGCCGTGGTGGACTTGCCGCAACCCGACTCGCCCACAATGCCCAGTGTTTCGCCTTTGGCGACTTCAAAGCTGATGCCGTCTACCGCATGCACCGCACGCCGCGGCCGTACCCACACGGGGTCTCGCACCGGGAAGTGCTTGACCAGGCCGCGTACGGCCAGCAGAGACTGGGCCGGACCACCCCGGTCAGCGGTGGACCAAAGTTTAGATACAGGCTTTTCTTTTTTTGACCAGTTCAGGCTCATGGTGTGCTCCGTGGTCCTTAGCGCCGCAAGTCCATGGCTGAACGAATGCCATCGGCCAGCAGGTTAAAACAAATCGAGGTCATAAAAATCATGGCTCCTGGGAGGGCTGCCACCACCGGATTGTTGAAAATTGCCGAGCGCAAGGTGTTTAGCATCAGGCCCCATTCGGCCTCCGGCGGCCGCACGCCCAGCCCTAAAAACGACAGGCCAGAAGCCAGAATCATGCACACACTGATCAACCCGGTGGCGTACACAAACACCGGCCCGAGCACGTTGCCCAGCACCTGTATGCGAATGATGGTGAGCGCGCCCGCACCGCTCATGCGCGCGGCGTCGATGTAGTCGAGCTTGGCAACCTGGGTAGTGACGCTTTCAGCCACCCGGGCAATCTGGGGAATGAACACGATGGTCAGCGCCATCAGGCTGTTGCTCAGACCTGGCCCCATGGCGCCAGAAATAGCGACCGCCAGCAATACCGAAGGAAAAGCATAAAACACATCCAGCGTGCGCATGACCACCATGTTGACCTTGCCGCCCAGAAAACCGGCAACAACGCCTATAGAAGTGCCAACGACAAAGGCCAGTGCCACCGGAACAATGCCCATCACCAGGGACAGGCGCCCGCCGTAGATCAGGCGACTGAGCAGGTCGCGCCCCAGCTCATCGGTACCCAGCCAGTGCCCGGCGCTGCCCACATGCTGCAGACGTTTGAGCATGCTGGTCTTAAAAGGATCAGCGGGGGCCACCCACGGCGCAAACACCGCAGCTACTACAAGCAGCAGCAAAATCACGGCGCAAGCCATGGCCACGCGGTCACGGCGCAGACGCTGCCATACCGACAACCAGTAACCGGCGCTGGCGGCCTGGGGCGGTAACAGGGCCATCACCGGCAGCGCAGGAGCAAAGAGGCTTGGCGCAGTTGCAGACATCAGGGCCTTTGAGAAAAAATGCGGCGCAGTGGGCTTGGCGAGAGAGAAAACATGGCGGGTCAGGCCCGGCGCATACGCGGGTCTATCATCGGTTGCAAGACATCCACGAATAAATTAAGTGCCACAAAAAACATACACAGCACCAGAATCGTCCCCTGCAGCAGGGGAATATCGCGCTGAAAAATAGCGGTGTTGAGCAAAAACCCGGTACCCGGCCAGGCGAAAACCGTCTCAACCAGAATGGAGCCGCCCATGAGGTAGCCGAGTTGCAGTCCCGACACCGCCAAAATAGTTGGCAAGGCGTTTTTGGCGACGTGCATGAACACGGCGTTGCGGCCCAGCCCACGCGCCCACAGGGCCATGACAAACTCTTGCTGCAGGGTCTCGGCCACCAGTGCGCGCACCGTGCGCGTGACAATACCCATGGGGATCACGCACAGAGTCACACCGGGCAAAATTAAATGCCGAAAATGCGCCCAGTCCCACACCCAGCCGTCACCTCCGTCAGCCGAGCTGCCGGGCCCGGCACCCATCGCGGGCAACCAGTCGAGCCAGACCGAAAAAACAATCGTAAGCACCAGCCCCAGCCAGTAATGTGGCACGCTAACGCCCAGCACCGAAAAACCGCTGGCCAGCCGGTCTACCCAGCTGCCAATATGGTTGCCTGAAACCGCGCCCAACAGCACCCCGCCCACCATGCCCAGCAGCGCCGCAAAAGCAGCCAGCATCAAGGTTTTTTTTACAGCAGCCAGCACTTCCGTGCGTACCGCCCGGCCTGAGGCAATCGACACCCCCAGATCACCCTGCACTGCCCGCACTAGCCACAGGCCGTACTGCACGGGCAAGGGTTTGTCCAGGCCATACGTCGCCTTCAATGCGGTCACCACTTCGGCCGGAGCGTCGGCTGGTGCAATCGCATTGAGCGGGTCCCCCGGCGCGATGTAGACCAGCAGAAAAGACAGCAGCGTCACCCCTAGCGCAATCGGCAGGGTGTAGAGCAGGCGGCGAAGCAGGTAAGCAAACATATACGGCTGTGGGTGTGCGTCGGCCTACAAACCTATGGTGGTCAGGTCCTGGAACCAGCTTTGCGCCTGCACGAACTGCTTGACCTTGGGCGACATGGCATGCGGGTTGACATCATGCACCACCCACAGCATGAGGGCCTGGTCAACCATGGTCTGGTGCAGGCTGGCCAGCAGGCCATCCTGCTTTTTGGTGTCAAACGTACTTTTGATCTGGTCAACCGTGGCATCAACTTTTGGGTCAGACAGGCCACCCCAATTCACGCCATTCGGGGCGATGTAGCGGCTGTCCACAAAGCGGGTCAGGGCGTAAAACGGATCAGAGGTCACATAGCCAAGATTGATGGCCGAAATGCCTTTGCCAGAGTTCATGTCGGCTTTGACGCCACTACGCCAGTGAAGGTAGAGATTTTCGAGTTCGACCACTTCAAACTCAAGCGTGATGCCAATCTCTGCCAGGCTCTGCTGCATGTACTCGTTCATGGGCAGCGACAACATCTGGCCAGTACCGCCCTGGGCGATGATGACCTTGGCTTTCAGCGGTTTGGCTTTGGAGTAGCCGGCCTGCGCCATCAGGGCCCTGGCCTGCGGCAGGTCGTATTTGATGTCAAACGTGGGCTTGCCAAACCAGGGGCTGGTAGCGTCAATCTGGCCCTTGGCAGGTGTTGCCAGACCATTCATCAGCTTGACGACTTCATCGCGGTTGATGGCCAGGTTGGCCGCCTTACGTACACGAATGTCGGCCCAGGGCGAGCCAGCTTGCGTGCTGAAATGGTACGGCCAGACATGCGGCGTGACATTGGTGACAACCTTGAAGCCGCCCCTTTTAAGCTGCTCCAGCACATCAGGTGGCGGGCTTTCAATCAGGTCTACCTGGCCGCTTAGCAAGGCATTGGCCCGCGTCAGGGCTTCGGGGATAGTCAGCAAGATGATGCGGTCTGTTTTCGCAATTCGTTTGGTATCCCAGTAAGCCGCGTTCTTCACAAGCTCTGCGCGCTCACGCGGCACCAGTTTGTCGAGCTTGAAGGGGCCGGTTCCCGAGGGTTGAAAAGCCACCTTGGCCCAATCTTTGCCCGCCTTTTCCCACTGGGCCGGGCTGGAAATCAAAAACCACGGCAATTGGTAGGGAAACAGCGAGTCAACCGTTTTTGTCGTGATCTCAACGCTGAGGTCACCAGTTTTTTTGTAGCTGGCAATCGATGGAATGCGTGGCTTGACCTGGGCGGCCTGCTTGGCATCAAACTGGGGGGACTTATCGTTAAGTACCTTTTCAAGGTTCCACAGCACGGCGTCGGCGTTGAAGTCTGAACCGTCATGAAACTTCAC
>JANXTM010000276.1 GCA_025352405.1 Polaromonas sp. | reverse complement strand
ACTTGGTAAAGATGTCGTGATTTTGCTGGACTCGATCACCCGCCTGGCCAGGGCCTACAACAACGTGTTGCCCTCATCAGGCAAAGTGTTGACAGGCGGTGTCGACGCCAACGCCCTGCAGCGCCCCAAGCGCTTTTTCGGTGCGGCCCGCAAGATCGAGGAAGGCGGCAGCCTAACCATCATCGGTACTGCGCTGGTCGATACCGGTAGCCGTATGGACGAGGTGATTTTCGAAGAGTTCAAGGGCACCGGCAACTGCGAGATCCACCTCGACCGCCGTTTGTATGAAAAACGCGTGTTTCCAGCCATTCACCTGAACCGCAGCGGCACCCGCAAGGAAGAGCTGCTGCTGGCCCCGGAAATCCTGCAAAAGTCGCGTATATTGCGTCAATTCATGTACAACATGGATGAAATTGAGTCCATGGAACTGATGCTCAAAAATATGAAAGCCACGAAAAATAACCACGAATTCTTTGACATGATGCGGCGCGGCGGCTAGGCGCGCTATAATCTAGGGCTTCACGGAAAGTGCTTGAAACTGTTTCAAGTGGCTGCCTAAACGACGCGAGAGCGAAATACAAGGATAGAGAAATGAAAGACGGCATCCACCCCAACTACCGCGAAGTTTGTTTTATGGACTTGTCCAACAACTTCAAATTCGTCACCCGCTCCTGCGTGAACACCAAAGAAATGGTGAAAATGGACGACGGTCGCGAGTTGCCTTTGTACAAGCTTGACACGTCTAGCGAGTCACATCCTTTCTACACCGGTACGCAAAAATCTGTGGACAACATGGGTGGTCGGGTTGAGCGCTTTCGCAACCGCTTCGGCAAAACTGCTGCAAAGGCAGCAGCGCCTGAAGTTGCTGCTGCCGCGTAAGCTACGAGGCCACCATCGAGAATGGGTGAAGATAAACGGAAACGCTTTTTCACCCCCTACAAAAAAGCAGTCTGAGATCCAGGCTGCTTTTTTTTTGACAAAAACCGTTTATTTCAATTTCCAGTCCGATTACAGATCACGACAGCCACCACGTCCTTGAACACCCAATCGTTTTGAACAAGCCATCTCCCGCCATCATTGCCCAGTCTGCCGTCCGCCGCCTGCCGCGGCTCGCTCTGCTGCTGTTTTGCCTGGCTTACGTGTTGCCTGGTTTTTTTGGCCGTGCACCGTGGAAAAATGAAGATATCGCCGCCTTTGGTGTCATGCAGGAGCTGACATCCCACGCAGCCAACTGGCTGGCCCCGCAACTGCTTGGCCAAGTTACCGGGTTTGATGCACTTGCGCCCTATTGGCTAGGCGCGCTGGCCATCCAGGGCCTGCCCTTTCTGGACCCGGCCTTTGCCGTGCGCGTTCCCTTTATTTTGTTGCTGGTATTGACCCTGCTGGCAACCTGGTATGCCATCTACTATTTGGCCAAAAGTCCGCAAGCCCAGCCGGTGGCGTTTGCCTTTGGTGGGGAAGCCGGCCCGGTGGACTATGCACGGGCCATAGCAGATGCCGGCGTACTGGCGTTGATGGCTTGCCTTGGCCTGGCGCAGCTGTCGCACGAGACCACTCCGGCACTGGCGCAGCTGGGATTCACGGCTTTGGTGTTTTACGCCATGGCGGCCAGCCCGTACCGCCGCGCCACCAAAATTGTGGGGCCGGCATTGGGACTGTTGATCGGCCTCGCAGGCCTCGCACTGAGCGGCGCACCCACGCTGGCCGTGTTGCTGGGCATGGGCGGTGCAGGGGTGGAATGGGCCCATATGCGCTGGGGCAACACAGCGCGCAAAAACTCGCACCATGGGCAAGCTGAAGTCAGCAGCCAGCAGCAGTCCGCGCAATGGGTGTGGCTGATTGTTGTTACAACGGCGCTTGTTTTTTTATTGGCTTATGGGCTGGACCTGTGGCGCTGGCGCATCCAGTTGCCCGGCACCGACGGTCAGCCCGCCTGGGATACCTGGCGTAAGCTGGGGCGTCTGTTGCTTTGGTTTACCTGGCCCGCGTGGCCGTTAGCGCTGTGGACACTCTGGCGCTGGCGCTGGCAACTGGCCAGCCGCCACGTCGCCCTGCCCCTGTGGTTTGCGGTCACAGCAGTAGCCGCCACGCTGACCACCGCCGCGTCTGACCGCAGCCTGCTGCTCAGCCTGCCGCCGCTGGCAGCGCTGGCCGCCTTCGCCTTGCCAACACTCAAGCGCAGCGTGGCCTCACTGGTCGACTGGTTCACCCTGCTTTTCTTCACCGGTTGCGCACTCATCATCTGGGTGGTGTGGATTGCCATGCAAACCGGTGTGCCACGCCAGCCTGCAGCCAATGTGGCGCGGCTGGCGCCCGGCTTTGAGCCGAGCTTTTCGTGGTTTGCTTTTCTGGCTGCGGCCTGCGCTACGCTGGCCTGGGCTGGGCTGGTCCACTGGCGGGCGGGTGCACACCGAGCGGCGATCTGGAAGTCGCTGGTGTTGCCTGCAGCCGGGGCCACCTTGTGCTGGTTGCTTTTGATGACGCTGTGGCTGCCCTTGCTCGACTACGCGCGCAGCTACGCGCCGATGTCGCGTCAAATTGCCAGCCTGGTGGACAAAAAGTCATGCGTTGAAATTTATGGCATCAGCAGCGCGCATGCAGCAGGTCTGCAGTACCACGGCAGGTTGGAACTGCGCCAGGCACAACCCCGGGCGGTGTGCCCGTACCTGATCGTCGATGCCAATGCACAGACCAGACTGGCCAACACAATCAACTTGCCTGACTGGGCGTTTCAAGCCAAAGTCAGCCGCCCGACAGATAAAAATGAGAATGTCCTGCTGTTCAAACGGGTCAGTGCCAACGAGGCATCAGCGGCGCTTGGCCAGCCTGAGGCAGCCAAGCCCGTTAATTCCGCTCCCTCCCCGTGAGTGAATTCAAAATCATCGGTCAGCATGCCGGCAGCGTATTGGTCGGCCAGCTCGCTGTGATGGCTTTTGGTGTGGCCGATACCGTGATTGCCGGACGCTACAGTGACGCAGCGCTGGCGGCGTTGTCTGTGGGCTCAGCCATGTATATAAGCGTTTATGTGGGCTTGATCGGCATCGTGCAGGCCTTGCTGCCAATCTGGGCCGAAATGCATGGTGCGCGTAAACATGCAGCGGTGGGGCGATCTTTGCGGCAAAGCCTTTACCTGTGCGGCGTCATCACCGCAGTGGGCATGGCCGCCCTGCTGTTTCCAGGCCCGCTGCTCCGCTGGGCGCAGGTGCCAGAACTGATGCTGGGTGAAGTGCAGCGCTACCTGACGGTGCTGGCCTTTGCATTTGCGCCGTCGTTGCTGTTCAGGCTGTACAGCACCTTCAACCAATCCCTGGGCAAGCCGCTGCTGGTAACAGGACTGCAGGTGGCTGCACTCTTGGTCAAGATACCGCTGTCGATCTTGCTGGTAGCAGGTGGTGGCGGCATCGAGCCGCTCGGCGCTGTCGGCTGCGCCTGGGCAACGCTGGTGGTCAACTACCTGCTGCTGGGGCTATCCGTGCTGATGCTGCGCACGCAAGCCCTCTACAGACCTTTTCGCATATGGCAGCGCATGGAGCGACCCGACTGGCGCCAAATTGGTGACTTCGCGCGACTGGGCATTCCGGGCGGGCTGGCCTACATGGTGGAAGTCACGTCTTTTACCCTGATGGCGCTATTTATCGCCAGGCTGGGGACCGTGGCAACAGCGAGCCACCAGATCGCGTCAAGCGCTGCGGCTGTTCTGTACATGATGCCCTTGTCGATGGCCATTGCCTGCAGCGCCAGGGTGTCGTTCTGGTTGGGAGCCAACCGGCCAGACAACGCCAAACGTGTGGTTATGTTGGGAATAAAGCTCACGGCGCTGGTTTCAATTGCGCTAGCCGCTATTGTTTTAATAGCGAATCAATGGCTGGCAAGCCTTTACTCGGGTAACCCCGACATTGTGGCTATTGGTGCAGCCTTGCTGACATGGGTGGCTTTTTATCATGTGGCGGACGCCCTGCAGGCCCTGTGTGCGTTTTTGTTGCGCTGCTACCGCATTACCCTTGCACCGCTGGTGCTGTACAGTGTGCTGCTGTGGGGTTTGGGTCTGTATGGCGGCTACCAGTTGACGTATGAGGGCTTGGCTGGTCGCGTTGCAACCCAATCAGCCAGCAGTTTTTGGGCTGCAAGTACGCTCGCCATCAGTCTGGTAGCCTTCTTTTTACTGGCATTGCTCTGGCATGCAGTGCGCAAGAGCCTGTCCGTGGACCGCTCTTTTTAAAGCTGCCTGACCCGCACCGCCGGGAAGATGATGGAGAAGCACGAGCCCTGCCCCAGCTGGCTCTCGATATGCAATTCAGCACCATGACGCTGCGCAACATGTTTCACAATCGCCAGCCCAAGCCCTGTACCGCCGGTTTCGCGGGAGCGGCTGCGGTCGATCCGATAAAAGCGTTCGGTCAAACGCGGCAGGTGTTCAGGTGCAATACCCGGTCCACTGTCTTTGACCTTGAACTCTCCACGTCCGTCTTCCAGCATCTTCCAGCTTACACGTACCAAGCCCGTGTCCGGGGTGTAACGAATGGCGTTGGCTACAAGATTCGACATCGCGCTGTACAGCTCGGCCTGTACACCTGCCAATTCACAGGCAGGACCATTGTCAAACTCGATACGATGACCCTGCGGTGCCAGTACCTGCGACAGGGCCCGGACCTCCTGTTCACATTGCGCCAGCAGCGCACTGGTTGTCATCCAGCCGTTGGCTTCGGGAAAGGGACTGCCTTCCAGCCTGGACAAGGTCAGCAGGTCATTGACCAGCGTTTGCATGCGTAGCGACTGCTGCGCCATGAGCGAAAGGTAGCGGATACGCTCGGGCTCTTTGAGCGGCAGTGTTTGCAGGGTTTCAATGAAACCGGACAGCACTGTCAGCGGCGTGCGTATTTCATGCGATACATTGGCTACAAAATCGCGGCGCATGGCATCCGCCAGCTCTACGGCTGTAATATCCCGCGATAGCAGCAGCTTTCGGCCTTTGCCGTAAGCGTGCGCATGCACCGATAGCTTCACGGGCCGTGCAGGTGTGCTGAAGCTGCCTGGAATCACCACGTCTCGAGAAAAATCATTTCCCGACATGTAAGTGTTGAAAGCCGGCTCCCGCACTAGGTTGGCAATATGCTGCGACATGTCTCGCTGCACATCGAACCCGAAATGCTGCGTCGCGATGTGGTTACACCACTCGATACGGCCTTGGGCATCGAGCAGCACCACGCCGCTGGGCGAAGCCTGCATGGCTGCCAGAAACTCATCCAGCCGCGCCTGACTTTCCCAGTACTGGTGGTCGCGGTCTTTAAGCAGCCGACGAACCCGATCAATTGTTTCACCCCATACGCCTGGAATGTGCGGTATTGCGTTGGCGATAACCGCCGGGGTGTCATTGTTTTGTTCACCACGCAGCCAGCGCAGGAGCCTTGAAACATAAAAACTGTCGATAGCCAGCCATGCGACCGCGGCAGCAAAAAGCCCTGCCACCAATCCGTGTTCAGATGCAGCCCACAAACCCAGGCCGCCACCAGCAAACATGCAGGCGGCAAAGACCAGCCAGCGATTGATCATCTGCTGGATTGTGCCGCAGCGACCGAAGTCAATAAGGCATTGGAGGCAGAAAATGCAGTCAATCGGTATCCCGCGCCACGCACAGTTTCCACCATGGTGCCGGCAGCGCCAAGCGCCTCTCGAAGGCGCTTGACATGCACATCGACTGTGCGCTCTTCGATAAACACATGATCACCCCAAACTTTGTCGAGCAATGCACTGCGGCTGTGTACCCGTTCGGCGTGCTTCATCAAAAAATGCAACAGCTTGAATTCAGTGGGGCCCAGTTTGAGCTCCTGCAACTGGAAGGAAATGCGGTGGGTGGCTGCGTCCAATAACAGCGCGCCAATGGTCACACTGTCATTGACCGACTCGGGTGCACGTCTGCGCAGCACCGCGCGGATGCGTGCCAGCAACTCTTGCGTGGAAAACGGCTTGGTAATGTAATCGTCGGCACCGGCATCAAGCCCGGCGACCTTGTCAGGCTCATCTCCCCGGGCGGTCAGCATGAGGATGGGAATGCTCTTGGTGCGCGCCTGCTTGCGCCAGTGTCTGGCCAACGCAATCCCGCTTTGTCCGGGCAGCATCCAGTCAAGCAAAATCACATCGGGCAGTACGGCATCAAGCTCACGCTGAGCCGCCACACTGTCTTGCGCCACAACGGGGTCGAACCCACCATGCCGCAAGTTCACGGCAATCAGCTCGGCAATGGCTGGCTCATCTTCAACAACCAGTACACGTGGGAGATGTTTCATTAAAAAATTTACTTTACTACGGACTCGATCTTGTCCATTGAAGTGTGCCGGACGTCAGCGCCTTTAACCACGTAAATAATGAACTCGGCGATGTTTTTGGCGTGGTCACCAACGCGTTCAATAGCCTTGGCCACAAACAGCAAGTCAAGGCTTGGCGAGATGGTGCGCGGGTCTTCCATCATGTAGGTGATCAGCTTGCGCACAAAACCATCAAACTCCTGGTCAATCTGATCGTCCTCTTTGAGAATCGACACAGCCGCCGCAGTATCAAGCCGCGCAAATGCATCCAGCGCCTTGCGCAACAAGCCACTGGCCAGCTCGGCAGCCACGCGCAGGTCTGACGAAGGCAGGGCCCGGGCAGACCCGCTTTCAATAATGGACCTGACCATGCGCGCGATTTTTTCAGCCTCATCACCTACACGTTCGAGATTGGCGGTGGTTTTGGAGATGGCAATCAGTAGCCGCAGGTCACGCGCTGTTGGCTGGCGACGCGCAATGATGGAAGACAGTTCACGGTCAATATCAATTTCCATGGCATTGACGCGCGCCTCGGTCTCGATGACCTGACCTGCACTCTCGGCACTGAACTGTGACAACGCATAGATGGCCAAGCGAATCTGTGACTCTACCAAGCCACCAAGTTCCATCACGCGTAAGGACACGCCGTTGAGTTCGCTGTCGAACTGGGTAGACAAATGTTTATCAGGCATGTTCTTCTTTCTAATCAATTGAAGGCTGCGTCAATGGCCTGCCCCGGGTGGTCGAGGATTAGCCGAAACGGCCGGTGATGTAGTCTTCAGTCTCTTTGCGTTTTGGTTTGAAGAAAATGTCTTCAGTCACCCCAAACTCGACCAGATCACCCAAATACATATAAGCCGTGTAGTCACTGCAACGCGCAGCTTGTTGCATGTTGTGGGTCACGATGACAACGGTGTAGTCGTTTTTCAACTCCGTGATCAGCTCTTCCACTTTTGCGGTAGAAATCGGGTCCAGCGCAGAGCATGGCTCGTCAAGCAAAAGCACTTCTGGCTTGATGGCAATGCCGCGAGCAATGCACAGGCGTTGCTGCTGGCCGCCCGACAGGCTGGAGCCATTCTGGTTCAGCTTGTCCTTCACCTCCGCCCACAACGCTGCCTTGCGCAGCGCCCATTCCACGCGCTCGTCCATGTCCGAGCCCTTGAGGCTTTCAAACAATTTGACGCCAAAAGCGATGTTGTCGTAAATCGACATTGGGAACGGCGTGGGTTTCTGGAACACCATTCCAACCTTGGAGCGAATCAGCGCCACGTCTTTTTTTGACGTGAGCAGATTTTCACCCTCAAACATGATTTCGCCCTCGGCGCGTTGTTCGGGGTAGAGCTCGTACATGCGGTTAAAAATGCGCAACAAGGTCGACTTTCCACAGCCCGACGGGCCAATAAAAGCGGTCACTTTTTTCTCTGGGATTTCCAGATTAATATTTTTAAGCGCGTGAAACTTGCCGTAATAAAAATCCAGATTTTTCACTGAAATTTTCGATTTCTCAGCTTGCTTGGGGTGCGGTGCAATCATGGTTTCCATGTTTACTCTTCTCTTCTCTTGTCTTGTCTGGTTATATGGACTAGGGATGGCTGGATTGCAGTCAGATTTTGCTGCGTGTCAACACACGCGCCAAAATATTCAGGCCAAGTACCGCCATCGTGATGAGGAACACGCCAGCCCATGCCAGTTTCTGCCAGTTTTCGTAGGGACTCATGGCAAACTTAAAAATGGTGACAGGCAGGCTGGCCATAGGCTCACTCAGGCTGGAAGTCCAGAACTGGTTGCTCAAGGCCGTGAACAGCAATGGAGCGGTCTCGCCAGCTACGCGGGCAACGGCCAGCATGACACCGGTCACAACGCCTGATCGGGCTGCTTTGAGCGTGATGCTTAGAATTACTTTCCACTTCGGTGCGCCCAACGCATATGCCGCTTCGCGCAACCCGGAAGGCACCAGTTGCAACATATTTTCTGTAGTGCGAATCACCACCGGAATAACAATCAGGGCCAATGCAATCACGCCCGCCCAACCTGAAAACGACTTGAAGCGCGACACCACCACGGCGTATACAAAAAGGCCAATCACGATGGAAGGCGCTGACAACAAAATATCGTTAACAAAACGGGTCACAACGGCGAGCCAGCCCTTGGTGTCAAACTCGGCCAGGTATATGCCCGCCATGACGCCAATCGGCGTGCCGACAAATGTAGCCAGCATGACCATCAGAAACGAGCCGTAAATAGCATTGGCAAGCCCACCTGCCTCGTTTGGCGGCGGCGTCATTTCAGTCAAGGTAGCGAGGGTCAGGCCCTCCACACCAAGGCGCACTGTTTCAAACAAAATCCAGAACAGCCAGAACAAGCCAAACGCCATGGCGGCCATCGCCAATGCGATAGCTACACGGTTCACAAACTTTCGTTTAGCGTATTTAGCTTCCCGTGCATCAACCTTCGCGGCGCTCATGTTCTGGCTCCCTCATTTTTTTGCAGTTGCGCAAGCAGGATTTTGGACAAAGCCAAAACAACAAAGGTAATAAAGAAAAGAACCAGGCCCAGATACATCAGCGCACCCTGGTGCAAGCCTTCGCCAGCTTCCGCAAACTCATTGGCAAGCGCCGAGGTGATGCTATTGGCCGCCTCAAAAAGACTCAGAGAGTTGAGCTGGTTGAAGTTACCAATCACGAAGGTAATCGCCATGGTCTCGCCAATGGCTCGACCCAGGCCCAGCATGATGCCACCGACAACGCCCGCACGGGTGTACGGAAGCACCACTTTGGAGACGACCTCCCAGGTTGTAGCACCCAGACCATAAGCCGACTCCTTGAGGAGTGTGGGTGTGACTTCGAAAACGTCACGCATTACAGATGCAATAAAGGGAATGATCATGATGGCCAAAATGATGCCAGCAGACAAGATGCCAATACCTACCGGAGCGCCAGAAAAAAGAGAACCCAACACAGGGACGTCACCAAATGCCTTTTGAAGTGGTTGCTGAACATAGGTCGACAGCACCGGGCTAAACACCAACAAACCCCACATGCCATACACAATGGAAGGCACGGCTGCCAGAAGCTCGATGGCTGTACCGAGAGGACGCTTCAGCCAGGCAGGCGAAAGTTCGGTCAGAAACAGCGCAATACCAAAACTTACAGGTACCGCAATCAACAGCGCAATGGCAGACGTCATGATCGTGCCGTAGATCATGACCAGCCCCCCGAAATCCTCCTTGACAGGGTCCCAGGTGGTACTGGTCAAAAATCCAAACCCGAATTTGGTAATGGCTGGCCAGGCGCTAATGGTGAGCGACACCAGAATCGCCATCAGAACCATCAAGGTAAATACCGCCGCAGATTTGGCAGCGATACCAAACAAGCGATCGGCCAGAGGGCCCGAACGGGCCATCTTGGTTGGAGGAGGATTGGTCATGACACGTCCGGGCAATTTGACGGACTGTATAGGCTGAAGAAGTGAACTCTCATTTGCCGGAAGTGTAGTTGACACTTATCTGCTCCTGGAATCGTGCCGTTTACTTAATGGCTATTGGCTTGCCAGCTGCGTCCGTTACCTTGGACCAGGCTTTTTCAATGGAACCAATCACGCTGTCTGGCATGGGCACGTAGTCCAGTGCTGCTGCGGTTTTATCGCCATTTTTATATGCCCAGCCAAAAAACTTGAACACTTCGGTTGCGTTGGCTGGCTTGTCCTGCTTGAGCTGCATCAGGATAAATGTGGCGGTGGAGATAGGCCATGCATTTTTTCCAGGCTGATCGGTGATTAGCTGGTAAAACGACTTGTTCCAGTCCGCACCAGCGGCGGCAGCGGCAAACGAGGTTTCATCAGGCTTGACGAAAACACCGTCCTTGTTTTTCAACAAGGTGTAGGTCATTTTGTTTTGCTTGACGTACGAATACTCTACATAGCCGATCGAGTTGGGCAAACGACCCACGAATGCAGCAACACCTTCGTTGCCCTTGCCGCCCGCACCCACAGGCCAGTTCACTGCAGTGCCCTCACCTACTTTGGTCTTCCACTCGGGGTGAACACGGCTCAGATAGTTGGTAAAGTTAAAAGTGGTGCCTGAACCGTCTGCTCGGCGAACAGGCGCAATCGCAGCATCAGGCAAAGGCAGCGTCGGGTTCAAGGCCTTAATGGCGGCGTCGTTCCATTTTGTGATCTTGCCCAGGTAAATATCACCCAGTACCTGACCATCCAGCTTCATCTGACCCGGGGCGATGCCCTTGATGTTGATGACTGGCACAGTGCCACCAATCACGGCTGGGAATTGCATCTGTCCCTTTTTGGCAAGCACCTCATCGGTCTGCGGCATGTCAGAAGCACCGAAGTCAACCGTTTTTGAATCAATCTGCTTGATGCCGGCGCCAGAACCGACGGACTGGTAATTTACCTTGACGCCGGTGGCCTTGTTGTAATCAGCCGCCCATTTGGAGTAAATAGGGGCCGGAAAAGTTGCGCCGGCGCCGGTGATTTCCTGTGCGCCAGCAACACCAGACAAGGACATCGCAATGGTACTGACGGTGCCAACGAAGGACAATTTAAAGCTCATTTTCATGGAATCACCTTTTGGGTTGATAAAAATAATGATTTGAATGTAAAAAACTTGTGTGACAAAGGCGTGACAACCGGTCTTTTACTACTCACTGCAGTACAAACCTCACAGGCACCACGGGGGGAACAAATAGCTCATACGTTTGTCACGCTTTTGTCATCGAATTCTCATACGCTCTTGTTTGTTTCAACAAGGAGAAGATTCATGCCTAGCCTTTTCACTAAGCGCCGTATTTTGCTAACCGTGGCTGTTGCTGCCCTGTCTGGCTGCGCCACCCGATCAATGCCTTTACCGATTGCAGACACCATTGCTGCAAATCCACAATTGAGCACTCTCAACAGCCTGATTGCCAAAGCAGGCCTTACCGCCCCCCTTAGGAGCAGTGGTCCTTTCACTGTTTTTGCGCCTACCAATGAGGCTTTCGCCAAAGTCCCGGCCAAGACCATGGAGACACTTGCGGCAGACCCCGCCAAATTGAAAGCCGTCCTGACATATCACGTCGTCCCGGGCAAGGTGATGGCTGCTGAAGTCAAAAATGGCAACGCCAAAACATTGAATGGGGCCAATGTAGCCCTTTCAAAAGCAGGTGAATTCGTGACTATTGAAGATGCGCTGGTTCAAACTGCCGACATTGCAGCCACCAATGGCGTGGTCCATGTGGTCGACAGCGTCTTGATGCCTCCGGCGCAATGACGATTCGCAAAGCACCAGACACCTGGACGGCTTTGCCTTTTTAGCCAGCTCTACTTTTCCTTTGCGGATTTCACTGGGCACTGCTTATTTCAACCAGTTACAAATCAATGGCGTTTATCGCGCCGCTAGAGAGTCCGGGCATGCCCTCACAAAAACCAGTTTTGAGTCGTCGCCAATTGTTGCAGCGCGCAAGTATGGTGGTTGCCGGCGCAGCTAGTGTAGGCTGGGCACAACCAGGCAAACCATCCGGAAAATCAACCAGCATAGTGGTCGCACAGGTGGTTGATTTTTCACAAGCTCAGCAAGATGTCTCCAAAGACTTTTTGATCGGCTCACGTGCGGCATGGCAAGACATTAATTTGCGCGGCGGGATAAACGGCCGCCAAGTGCAACACCTGGCGGTTGAAACAGACGGTACAGCAGCAAGTTTGAGCGTTGCTCTGGGCAGCGTCAAAGCCAACCCCGCCTGCGTGGTGCTGTCCGGCAGCGTTGGCGACCAACTGGCCAGCCAGATCGTGGATATCTCACGTCAGAACGGTTTCAACATGGCCCATGTTGCCCCGTGGCTGCAAAATTCCAGTCTAGACGTTGACGACAAAACCTTTCCAATATTTGCAGCGCGTCAGGAGCAAATCACCTACGCACTGAAAACCCTTGCCGTGATGGGCATGAGCGAACTTGGTGCGGTATACGGCTCCACCCGTGACCATACCGCATACCACGCCGAAGTCGAGCGGATTGCCTCCAACATGCAGCTCAAGCTGGTATCGTTTCAAGCCGGTGGCGAGCTACGTGCGCTGGGCCAAAAACTCACACCGCGCACGCCTGCCGTTCTGCTGTTTGTCGGCGGCACACCCGAGCTTGCGCAATTCACACAAGGCCTCGAAAAACAGGCGCGCCAGCGTTACATCGTGGCACTGGCAGACGTCAACCTGACGACCATGGCGCAAATGGGCGCGGCGCGGAACACTCCGGTAATCGCCACCCAGCCCGTTCCATTGATTAACGCCAACCTGCCCATCGTGAGGAGCTACCGCGAAACGCTGGGGCGCCTTTTTGACGAGCCACCCACACCCCTGAGCCTCGCCGGATTTATTGCTGCTCGTTACACCCATGAAGTGCTCAGCGGAGTTGATGGAACCCTGACTCGCCAGAGCGCACTGACTGCTTTTCAAAAGCGGGCCAACCTTGATGTAGGTGGCTTTCGCGTCAGTTTTAACGCCCAGCGCAGAAGCAACACCTACGTTACGCAAAGCATGATGTCTGCCGACGGCCGATTGATTGGTTAAGACTGGAAAAAGTCAATGAGGATGCCGCGCGAATGCTATGCTGAAAGGCTAAACAGAAATTCAGACATGCAAAATGGAACGTTACTGGCCGCTGTGGATTTAGGATCCAACAGCTTTCGCCTTGAAATTGGCCGCTTCGCCCACGGCCAGATTAACCGCACCGAGTACTTAAAGGAAACTGTCCGGCAGGGTAATGGGCTCGATGCTGACCGCAATCTCACGCCAGACGCCATGCACCGCGGCTGGAGCTGTTTGGCACGGTTCGGTGAGCGCCTGGCAGGTTTTAAAAAAAACCAGGTTCGCGCTGTCGCCACCCAAACCTTGCGAGAAGCGCGTAACCGGGACGAATTTCTTGCCCGGGCCCACAAAATCCTCGGTTTCCCGATTGACGTCATTCCAGGCCGGGAAGAAGCCCGACTTATCTACCAGGGCGTGGCGCACATGCTGCCGCAATCTAGCGAGCGGCGGCTGGTTGTGGATATAGGTGGACGCTCCACAGAAATGATTCTTGGCCAGGGCCTGGAAGCCCGCACCGTAGAGTCATACCGCGTAGGAAGTGTGGCCTGGTCCATGAAGTACTTTCCTGACGGACAGTTCAATCAACGCGCCTTTGACATGGCAGAAATTGCAGCCAAAGCAGTACTGGACGAAGCGTGCAACACCTACCGGGCAGAAGCCTGGGACGTAGCGTATGGCTCGTCTGGCACGATAGGCGCTGTCAGCGATGTATTGACGGCAGCAGGCTGGTCACCGGGCCTCGTAACAGGTGAAGGCTTGAACTGGTTGCTTGACCGGCTGTTAAAAACCCAAAGCGCTGATCGTCTGAAAATCGAAGGCATGAAAGAAGACCGGCGTGCCGTGATCGGCGGTGGTGTCAGTGTGCTGCGGGCTGTATTTGAGTTGCTGGGCATCGAACAAATGCAAGCTGCACAGGGCGCACTTCGCCACGGTGTACTTTACGACCTGCTGGACCGTGAGCAGGATTTGACCGATTTGCGCTCCACCAGCGTCCAACGGCTAGTGGTCAAATTTGATGCTGATGCCCTACAGGCGCAACGGGTCAGCAAGGTTGCGCGCCATCTTTTTTTAATGGCAGGTGCGGGGCTACCAGCGGCAGATTCAGACCGTTTGCAACGCAAGCTGGAATGGGCAGCGCAGCTTCATGAAATCGGCAGCCAGATCTCGCACAGCGATTACCACAAGCACGGCGCATACATTCTTGACAATGCGGATGCGCCCGGCTTTGCCCTCTCAGAACTACACGGCCTGAGCCAGCTGGTGCTCGGCCATCGCGGCAAGCTGCGCAAGCTGGAGGTCGACTTTGAAGACCGCCAGTTTGTCCAGCAATTGCTATGCCTGCG
>JANXTM010000267.1 GCA_025352405.1 Polaromonas sp. | reverse complement strand
CCTCCTGGCTTGACGAATTTCCGGCACGCCTTGACGCGCTGGACAGCTTGCACCTGCGTCGCCAGCGGCCTGTGGTGCTACCAGACGAAGGCGCCTACCTGCAGGTCAACGGGCAGCGCATGCTGGGTTTTTGCAGCAACGACTACCTCGGGCTGGCCCGCCATCCGGCACTGGTGCAAGCCGCCTGCGACGGTGCGCGTGCTTATGGCGTGGGTGCCGGCGCCTCGCCCCTGGTCAGCGGCCACAGCGGCGCAAACGCCGCACTGGAGCACGCGCTGGCCGATTTTGTCGGTCTGCCGCGCGCACTGTACTTTTATGCCGGTTACGCCACCAACATTGGCATCGTGCCGGCCCTGGTGGGCAAAGGCGACGCAATATTCTCGGATGCGCTGAACCACGCCTGCCTGATTGATGGCGCACGACTCTCCAGCGCCCAGATTCACCGCTACGCGCACAACGACCTCGCCAACTTGGCGCGGCAACTTGAAAGTAGCCCCGCAACGCGTAAGTTGGTCATCAGCGATGCGGTCTTCAGCATGGATGGCGATGTTGCCGATGTGCCCGCCCTGCTGGCGCTGTGTGAACGCCACGACGCCTTGCTGCTGCTGGACGATGCCCACGGTTTTGGCGTGCTGGGTCCGCAAGGACGCGGGTGTCTGGCGCACTTCGGGCTGCATGCAGGCCAGGCATCGCCGCGTATTCTTTACATGGCCACACTCGGCAAAGCCGCCGGCGTGGCCGGTGCGTTTGTCGCTGGCAGCGAGGCCCTGGTGGAGTGGTTGCTGCAAAAAACCCGCAGTTATATTTTTGCCACGGCGGCGCCCGCCTTACTGGCCAGCGCCTTGCAAGCCAGCCTGCAATTGATCGCGCAGGACGAATGGCGGCGCGAACATTTGCAGCGCCTGATTGCCCGCCTGCGGACTGGTTTGGCGCAGGGCCTGCGAGGCACCTCATGGCAACTGGGTGCTTCACCGACAGCGATTCAACCGCTTTTGATAGGCTCCAACGATGCCGCACTGGCCGCCATGCAGGGCCTGCGCCAGCGCGGTTTATGGGTGCCTGCGATTCGCCCGCCCAGCGTTGCGCCCGGCACGGCGCGGTTGCGCATTGCCCTGTCCGCAGCCCACTCCGAGGCGGACATTGACCGCCTGGTGCTGGCCTTGACCGAGCTGGCACATGCGCCCGCCGCGTGAGAAATAGAGACGCTGCGCCAGGCTAGGTAAAATTTAGAACGCAAACCGCGAGATTCAGCCGCGCCCACCCCCTTCAGCCCAGTACAGCGCAGTCCAAAGCAGCCCAAAGCGGCCCAAAGCGGCCGCCTGCTACGCAGCAAACCCCGCCGACGCGCTGCGTCACGTTCAATCTTTCACGCTTCATAAAGGCCATTCGCCATGTCTCTCGTTACGCCCCAGCCTTTGACCTTTCAACCACCCCGTTCGCTGGCCCCAGCACGCGAGCCCGGGGCCTGGAGCGTGGATGCGATTGAAGCGCTGTTCAATTTGCCATTTCCTGAATTGATGCACCGCGCCCAACAAGTTCACCGTGAAAACTTTGACCCCTGCAGCGTCGAATTTGCCACCTTGCTGTCGGTCAAAACCGGGGGCTGCTCAGAAGACTGCGGCTACTGCCCGCAAGCTGCGCGCTACGACACCGGCGTCGAAGCCAGTAAATTGATGGAGCCCGCAGAAGTCCTGCTAGCCGCACAACGTGCGCAAGCCGCGGGCGCCACTCGTTTTTGTATGGGTGCCGCCTGGCGCGCCCCGAAAGACCGAGACATTGAAAAAGTCGCCGAGCTGATCCGCACCGTCAAGGCGCTCGGACTGGAGACCTGCGCGACGCTGGGCATGCTCGAAGACGGCCATGCACAAACCTTGCAAGACGCTGGCCTGGACTACTACAACCACAACCTGGACAGCGCGCCGGACTTTTACGGCGACATCATCACTACCCGCGACTACCAGGACCGGCTCGATACCCTGGCGCGCGTGCGCAGCGCCGGCGTCAAGGTCTGCTGTGGCGGCATCGTCGGCATGGGCGAAACACGCCGCCAGCGCGCAGGTCTGGTCGCCGAGCTGGCCAACCTCACGCCTTACCCTGAATCAGTCCCTATCAACAACTTGGTAAAGATCGAAGGCACACCGCTGGCCAACCAGGCCGACCTCGATCCATTTGAATTTGTCCGCACCATTGCGGTAGCCCGCATCACCATGCCGACCGCCCGTGTTCGCCTCTCAGCGGGTCGCCAGCAAATGGGTGATGCGGTGCAGGCGCTGTGCTTTCTGGCCGGCGCCAATTCCATTTTTTATGGTGACAAACTGCTGACCACTGGCAACCCTGACATTCATGCAGACGTGCAGTTGCTGGAACGCCTGGGCATGAGCCGTCAGCGTTAAATAGCCCACCCTTAATGCGATTCCTCAGTTAGCACATCATGCCCGTTTCGATCACCAGCACTTTACTGCGTCGGGACTTTATTGCATTGGCAGGCGCGACCGCAGCCAGCGTTGCAGCGCCTGTTCTGGCGCAGTCGCGCACACTGCGCATTGGCAGCTCTTTTGACGACAGCAGCGTGGAAAAAGCCAACGGCAACGGCAACTACCGCGGTGCATCGGCCTACTTTAATGCGCTCAACAAGGCGGGTGGCATAGGCGGCGCCAGGGTTGAGCTGATCAAGGCTGATGACCAGTTCAAACCGGACATGGCCAAAACCAACGCACTAGCTTTTCAGGCAGACAAATCGGTGCTTGCCATGCTGAACCCTCTGGGCACACGCCAGACCGCAGCCATCATGGAAGCCGTGCAGGACATGGCGGTCGTGGGGCCCAATACCGGTACGGCAGGACTGCGAAAAACCAGCCCACCCAATATCTTTTGGATCAAGGCCAGTTATGACGTTGAGGTCGACAAGCTGATCCGTACCGCCGTCACGCTGGGCATGACCAGGATTGGCATCGTGCACCCCAAAGACCCGTTAGGTCTGTCTGTTCTGGCAGCGTTCCGTAAGTCAATGGCAGACGCCAAGCTTGAACCGGCAGTGATTGCCACCACACCAGGTACCACCAGTCCAGAGGTGCAGCCGGCAGCGCAGGCAATCGCCAAGGTGCAGCCGCAGATGGTTGTCATGGCGCTGGCGGGTGTCGCACCGCTGTTTCTGCAGGCACTGCGGGCGGCCGGCGGCACCAGCACGATTTACGGCCTGTCAATTAGCGCCAGCCCAGCCAACATCACGGCCATGGGCGAGAGCGGACGCGGCATGGGTTTTGCGCTGGTGGTTCCGTCACCTTTTGCAACAAAAAACGAGCTGGTACGCACCTACCAACTCCACATGGCGGCCAGCGGCTGGACCGATTATTCAACCCCGACGCTCGAAGGCTACGTCAACGCCCGCGTGTTGGCTGAGGGCCTGCGGCGTGCGGGTGCGAACATCACGCGCGCATCCCTGATCAATGCGCTTGACAGCATCACCAGCTTTAACATGGGCGGCATGACTGTCAGTTTTGGTGCCGGCAACCGCAACGGCGGCAACTTTGTTTATGTAGGCATTGTCGGCGTGGGCGGCCGCATCATCAGCTGACAGGCGTGCGCGGCCAGTTAAAGGCCGCTGTACGGTTAGACTGCCCAAAAACCAACCTCTGTCCGGACCATGACCCCCAATAACGCCGCACCCACTACAGCTCCCGCCGCGCCAATGGCGACAGGATCAGCCAGCCCCTACGGAAACCTGAGCTCGACCTCCCCGCCATCCGAACGCAAGCCGCTGAGCTTGCCGCGCCTGCGCGACATGCATGCTCAAGGCGAAAAAATCGCCATGCTCACGGCTTACGATGCAACTTTTGCAGCCGTGGCAGATGCAGCAGGCGTTGATTGCATTTTGGTTGGTGATTCTCTGGGCATGGTGTGCCAGGGCTTGACCAGTACCGTTGGCGTCACGCTCGAGGCCATGCGGCACCACACCGAATGCGTGGCCAACGGCCTGCGCCGCTCGCAAAGCGCAGCCTGGCTGATTGGTGATTTACCCTTTGGCGCGTATCACGAATCCAGGGAACAAGCCTTGCGCAGCGCAGTGGTGTTGATGCAGGCCGGGGCGCACATGGTCAAGCTGGAAGGCGGCGGTTGGACCACGGAGGTGGTGCGTTTTCTGGTCGAGCGAGGTATTCCGGTGTGCGCCCATCTGGGCCTCACGCCGCAAACCGTGCATGCATTGGGCGGCTACCGCGTGCAAGGCAAATCCGACGAAGCCGCTGCCACGCTCAAGCGTGACGCCCATGAATTGCAAAACGCAGGAGCCGCCATGCTGGTGCTTGAAATGGTGCCCGCCGCACTGGCAAGCGCATTGACCCAAACGCTTACACACTGCCCCACCATTGGCATAGGCGCAGGCAGTGGCACGTCGGGCCAGGTACTGGTGCTGCACGATATGCTGGGCATGAATCTGGGCAAGATGCCCAAGTTTGTACGTAACTTCATGCAGGATGCAGGCAGCGTGCGCGGCGCCATGGAAGCCTACGTGCAGGCGGTTAAAAACGGCAGCTTTCCAGTCAATAGCGCGCATGCGTGGTGATTAAAAATAAAGAATATTGAGAAGACAAAAATGCACATCGTCCACACCATCGCTGAGCTGCGTGAAAAACTCTCGGGTTTTAAATGCCCAGCGTTCGTGCCCACCATGGGCAACCTGCATGATGGCCACATTGCACTGGTCAATCAGGCCAACCCATTGGGAGATGTGACGGTCTCCAGCATTTTTGTGAACCGCCTGCAGTTTGCACCGCACGAAGACTTCGACAGCTATCCCCGCACGCTGGACGCCGATGCCCAGCGCCTGGAAGCCGCAGGTTGCAATGTGCTGTTTGCTCCGCGCGAAAAAGAACTTTACCCCGAGCCCCAAACCTACAAAGTCCATCCCGCGACCGACCTGGGCGACATTTTGGAAGGCCATTTCAGGCCTGGCTTTTTTATCGGCGTCAGCACCGTGGTGCTCAAGCTGTTTTCATGCGTTTACGCGGGCATGCCCGGCGGCGTGGCGGCCTTTGGCAAGAAAGATTACCAGCAGGTCATGGTGGTGCGCCGCATGGTGCAGCAGTTTGCATTGCCGATTGAGATTTTGGCTGGTGAAACCCAGCGTGCCGATGACGGCCTGGCGCTGTCATCACGCAATGGCTACCTGAACGCCGCCGAACGCAGCGAAGCCGCGCAACTGTCGCAGGCTTTGAGAGCACTGGGCATTGCCGCAAAAGCAGCCCCCCCCCATGATTTGCCGCTGCTTGAAGCCCAAGCCATGCAGGCCTTGGCCCGACGCGGCTGGAAACCCGATTACCTGACCGTACGCCGCCGCGCAGACCTCATGCCGCCCTGGGGCGATGTGGCCGACCAGCCACTGGTGGTGCTGGGCGCTGCCAAGCTGGGCAATACGCGGCTGATCGATAACCTGGAAATCTGAAAAATCTCTTTGTTGTCCAACTGCTGACTCAAATCCGGGCACGACCGTACCAAACTGACACAGCGCACCACCCACCAGTATGGTGTCAATTGACCTCACAACCGCCCAAACCAAGCTTGCAGTGCAGTCGCTTTACCAGTCGCCGGGCTGGGGACGCGAAGAGGTGTACCTGAGCTACAGCAAATCGGTTTGAGGCGCTAGGCTGTTGGAATAGACGGTTGCAAACAAGCTCTACAGCCTGGATTGCTATATTTTCGATAGCACATCACCACCAAATTTTCTGCCGCAGAGGCCTTTTTGGTATCCCATCAAGAGACACTACCAACCGGACTAAAGCTCTGCAGTCGGGTTGCGCCCCATTAGCAGCGCCACTGCCTCAAGTGGGGAAATCCTGCCGTCCAACAAGGCGACCACACCCTCGGAAATCGGCATTTCAATGCCCATAGCCGAGGCTCGCTGCACCACTGTGCGGGCACAGTACACACCCTCGGCTACATGGCCCAACGAGGCCACTGCTTGTTGAAGCGTTTGGCCCTGCGCCAGCGCCTGGCCAACCTTGCGATTTCGGCTGAGGTCGCCTGTCGCTGTGAGCACCAGATCACCCAAACCCGACAAGCCGGTGAAGGTCTCGGCGCGCCCACCCAACGCCACGCCCAGGCGCGTCATTTCCGCCAACCCACGGGTAATCAACGCAGCCCGGGCGTTGAGGCCCAGCTGCAGACCGTCACACAGGCCCGTAGCGATGGCCAAAACATTTTTCACGGCAGCGCCGACCTCAACACCCACAACGTCGCTGGCAGCGTATACCCGCAGCGTCGGGCCATGGAAGGCCGCCACCAGCGCATCGCGCACGGCATCGTGCGCGCTGGCAGCAACCAGTGCCGTTGGCTGGCCACGCGCAACTTCTTGCGCAAAGCTTGGGCCGCTGAGCACACCTGCTCTTAAATTAATAGCTACTTGCGCCCGTATTTCGTGCACCATCAGGCCAAAAGATGCATAAACAGGGGCTTCAAACCCTTTGCTGAGCCAAGCCACCGGTACACTGACATGCTGCAAGGCGTGAAGCATGGCACGGGCTCCCGACACCGGCGTGGCAATGATGACCAGGTCTTGCCCTGCCACCGCGTCGCCGACTTCAGACCTGTCGCCCAGCAAACCACCCGCAAGCATCAGGCCGTCAGGCAGGGCAATACCCGGCAGGTAGCGGGAGTTGGTACGGTCGGCCTGCAACGCCTTGACCAGAGCCGCGTCGCGCGCCCACAACGTGACATGGTGGCCTGCAGCGGCGTTGGACGCCGCGTTGATGGCCAGGGCCGTGCCCCAGGCACCGGCGCCAAGAACAACGATTTTCATGTATTGACAGGGCTGGCGGTAAGGCCCGGATGCCTAGACGATGATTTGCGGTGCGGTGGGTATTGCAGCGGCCATCGCGGCCGCTTCAGCCTGCTGTTGGTCGTACATGGCCTGAAAGTTGATTTCAGCCAAATGTACGGGTGGAAAACCACCGCGCTGAATCACATCGGCCACGTTGCCACGCAGATAAGGATAAACGATTTGCGGGCAGGCGATGCCCATCAATGGACCCATTTGCTCGGCGGAGATGTTGCGGATTTCAAAAATACCGGCTTGCTTGGCTTCCACCAGAAACACGGTATTGTCTGCAATCTTGGCGTGTATGGTGGCAGTCACGGTGATTTCAAACAGGCCATCAGCAACCGGTGTGGCTTCGACGCCGAGCTGGATATCAACCGCTGGCTGCTCCTGGTTCAGCAGGATTTGCGGGGAGTTGGGCTGCTCCAGGGACAGGTCTTTGAGGTAAACACGCTGAATCTGGAAAATTGGATCGAGGTTGGCTTCAGCCATGGTGCACTTTCAGTTTGCTTTTGAGGGGATGATTTTTATGTGCCTGCCCTTGGAGGACAAACAACGCAGCATTATCTCAGTCAGCCATGACAAAAATCCAGACAGACGCAAGCGGGCTGTACAGATATTCAGGCCGCCAGGTTACCGTTGAGCAGCGGCAGCAGGCCGCCCTTGCCGTCCAGTGCGACCAGATCATCACAGCCACCCACATGGGTTTGGCCAATAAAAATTTGCGGTACTGTACGGCGGCCTGTGAGAGCCACCATGGTCTGACGCTCGGCAGGAACCATGTCGACACGAATTTCATCGAGTTCTGTCACGCCACGCGCTTGGAGCAATTGTTTGGCGTGAATGCAGTAAGGACAGGTTCCGGTGGTGTAAATCTTGACGGTTTGCATGGGTTCTTTTCAGATAATTGAGGGCAGAAAGTCGCGGCTGCGCGCCTTGATGGCGCGGGCGAGGAGATGAAAAGCCCTTGCCACGCAAGCAAGGCTCAAGACTTCTCCAGGGGTAGGTTAGCCTCTTTCCACGCTTTGAGTCCGCCGCCCAGCGCTTGGGCCTGTTCGTAACCCAGTTTCTTTGCCACTGCAACGGCACGGTTGGCCCGGGCACCGGTAGCGCATACCAAAATCACCGGCAACGTTTTGTTTTTGACCGCAACCGACAATTTTTCTTCAAGCTGGCCAAAAGGCACGTTTTTGGCACCGCCCACGTGGCCCGCCGCAAACTCATCCACCTCGCTCACGTCTATGACCACGGCTTTTTCACGGTTAATCAACTGCACGGCCCCGCTGGCGCTCAACGCGCCCGCGTTCATGGCTCCGGCAATCAGGGGCCACACAAGCATGCCGCCCGAGGCAAGGGCAATGGCAATCAGCATCCAGTTATCGATCAGAAATTTCACTTTGAACCTTTTAAGAATTTTTCGCTAAGCTGTTGATTTTAGAATGCTGGGGTAACGAACCGAATCCAGCGTTCTTATTTATCCTCACAGACCGTTTCTTGACTGTATTTCCCATGTCCCAACCCGCACACAAACTTGTACTGATTCGCCACGGCGAGTCCACCTGGAATCTCGAAAACCGCTTCACCGGCTGGACCGATGTAGACCTGACAGAAACCGGCATCGCCCAAGCCAAAACCGCTGGCCAGTTGCTCAAGGCGGGCGGCTACGACTTTGATGTGGCCTACACCAGCGTACTCAAGCGTGCCACGCGCACCCTGTGGCATGCCCTCGACGAGATGGACCGCACCTGGCTGCCCGTGGTTCACAGCTGGCGGCTCAACGAGCGGCACTACGGTGCGCTGCAGGGTCTGAACAAGGGTGAGACGGCTAAAAAATACGGTGACGACCAGGTGCTGGTGTGGCGCCGCAGCTACGACACGCCGCCGCCTGCTCTGAGCGTCAGCGACGAACGCAGCGAGCGAAGCGATCCCCGCTACGCCAGACTGCAGCCGGGCCAGGTGCCCCTGACCGAATGCCTGAAAGACACGGTAGACCGCGTGCTGCCGTTTTGGAACGAGGCTATGGCGCCCGCCATGAGGGCTGGTAAACGAATTGTGGTGGCCGCCCACGGCAACTCGATACGCGCGCTGGTCAAGTATCTGGACAACATTTCTGACAGCGACATCGTCGGTCTGAACATACCCAACGGCATTCCGCTGGTGTACGAACTGGACGCCGGGCTCAAGCCGATATGCCACTATTATTTAGGCGACAGCGAAGCGGTAGCCAAAGCTGCTGCAGCCGTGGCCGCACAAGGCAAGGCTTAGGGGGCCTATGTAAAGGCCCGGTAAAACCCGGGCGTTCTGGCGCCTTTTAACGTATTTTCAGCGCTTTTCACTGCGGACGCCCGTGCTGACAATGGAACTGTAGCGTGAGGTCTTTGTCCTAGGTGTATATTTCTTCAAGGCTTTTGCAGTGTTTGCTGCATAACGGATTGCGCAACAGGTTTACCGGGGTATTTTTATGGGTCAAAAGCTCAAGATCGCAGGCTGGATTTCAATTGGTGCCGTGGCAGGTGCCCTCACTACCGTGCAACTGCAAGCGGTCGCGCGGGGTGGCCTCAGTCCCTTGCCGCTTGAGGAGCTGCAGCAATTGTCCGCAGTGTTCGGCATGGTCAAAACTGACTATGTTGAGCCCGTTGATGAGAAAAAACTCATCTCCGATGCGATTGGTGGCATGGTCTCCAGCCTGGACCCCCACTCGGTGTACTTTGACAAAAAATCATTTAAGGAATTTCGCGAAGGCACCAGCGGACGCTTTGTTGGTGTCGGCATAGAAATTACCCAGGAGGACGGCCTGGTCAAGGTTGTATCCCCGATCGAGGGGTCGCCAGCTGACCGTGCGGGCCTTAAACCCAATGACCTGATTACCAAAATCGATGACACCGTGGTCAAGGGCCTGTCGCTTAACGACGCCGTGAAAAAAATGCGTGGCGAGCCCAAGAGCAAGGTTGTCCTGATGATCTTGCGCAAGGACGAAAGCCGCACTTTCCCGGTGACCATCGTGCGCGAGGAAATCCGCACGCAATCGGTTCGGAGCAGGGTGGTTGAGCCAGGTTATGCCTGGATTCGCCTGAGCCAGTTCCAGGAACGCACCGTTGACGACTTTGCCACCAAGCTTGAAGCCATCTACAAGCAGGAGCCCAATCTCAAGGGCCTGGTACTTGATTTGCGCAATGACCCAGGCGGCTTGCTCGACGCAGCCGTGGCTATTTCGGCAGCTTTTCTGCCTGAAAACGTGACCGTGGTGTCGACCAACGGACAACTCGCAGAAAGCAAGTTTGTCTACAAGGCATCACCAGAGTTTTACCTGCGTCGCAGCGGTAATGACCCACTTAAGAGATTGCCTGCAGCCCTTAAAACCGTGCCATTGGTGGTGCTTGTCAATGAAGGCTCTGCATCAGCCAGCGAGATCGTGGCGGGCGCTTTGCAAGACCACAAACGCGCCATCATCATGGGTAACCAGACCTTTGGCAAAGGTTCGGTCCAGACCGTGCGGCCACTGGGCCCCGACACCGGCATCAAGCTCACCACCGCGCGCTACTACACGCCCAGCGGCAAGTCTATTCAAGCCAGGGGCATCATTCCCGATGTGATGGTGGACGAGACCCTCGAAGGCAGCCCATTTGCAGCCCTGCGCACGCGCGAAGCTGATCTTGAAAAACACCTGAGCAGCGGTCAGGGCGCCGAAGTGAAAGACGCCAACCGCGAAAAAGCACGTGATGAAGCGCTCAAAAAGCTTGAAGAAGACGCCAGGAAAACACCCGAACAACGCCGCCCGCCAGAATTGGGCAGCGACAAGGACTTCCCGCTCATGCAGGCGATCAACCAGCTCAAGGGTCGTCCGGTGATCGTCAGCAAAACGGCGGTTGTCGAAAACAAGAACGAGAAAAAAGAAAATTGATCTTTTTTGTGAGGTGTAAGGCGTGAATGACGCACAACTGCTGCGCTACTCACGCCATATTCTTCTGGACGAGCTCGGCATTGAAGGTCAGCAAGTACTGCTGGGCTCCCGCGCACTCATCGTGGGTGCGGGCGGGTTAGGCTCACCAGTTGCGCTGTACCTGGGCAGCGCAGGCGTGGGGCATCTGACAGTGGTTGACCATGACAAGGTGGATGCCACCAACTTACAGCGGCAAATTGCGCACACGCTGGCTAGTGTGGGCGAATTCAAGGCTGAATCCATCCGGCGCGCAATTGCCGACATCAACCCGGACGTCGAAGTTACCACTGTCGCTGCACGCGCAGACGATGTGCTGCTCGATGTGCTGGTGGCGCAAGCGGACGTGGTGCTCGACTGCACCGACAACTTCGCCACGCGCCACGCCATCAACCGTGCAACCACCAAACACCGCAAGCCGCTGGTGTCAGGCGCTGCGATTCGCTTTGACGGCCAGGTGGCGGTGTATGACCCGCGCAGTGTGCTGTCACCGTGTTATGCCTGCGTGTTTCCGGACACAGGACATTTCGAAGAGACCAGATGCGCGACCATGGGAGTCTTTGCACCACTGGTGGGTATTATCGGCAGCGTTCAGGCGGCTGAAGCCCTTAAGCTGCTGTGCGGTATCGGGCAAAGCCTGACAGGCCGCTTGCTGATGCTGGACGGGCGAAATATGGTTTGGACAGAAGTCAGCATGCCGCGCAATCTGGCCTGCGCGGTCTGCGGCAGCCACTGACTTGGCGGAGTCAAGTTTTTTATCAAGTCATGCTAAAGGCGGGCCTGCAGCCTCAAGGTCGGGTATGCAGGTCACTTGGCACGGGCGCTTTTAATGCGGACGGCGGGGGTTGAACAGGTGCAGCAGGCACGGAAGGTTTAGCCGGTGCTTGCGTTTGGGCTTTGGCTTTGGGGTCTGCGGCAATCGCAAGAACCCGGCTACAGTCGGCGTCTTGGCCGGGCCCTGTTTCTACTGTTGCAGCCAGTGCCAGCAGCGGATTGATCAAGCCTAACGCCAGCGTCAGACCGGCACGACCGGCCAATGCCAGCTTGTCAGGCCCGGCAGTAGGCGCGGCAAATGTACCTGAAATTTTTAGTGGTGAGCGCAGCGACAAAATTCCCTCATCTTTGGGTTGCGGAAACAACAAGATATCCAGAGTTTCATTGGCCAAGCTGATCTGCCCACTGCCATTGATCACGGTATCCGTCGCATCAAGCACGATGGTCTTGGTCCTCATCAAGCCTTGTTTGACTTCAAATGCAGCGGCCGCACATCGCAACTGAACATTACGGTCGCCACTCAGTAAAAGCTTGATAATTTCGCCACCATTCAAATTTATAAACTCAAGCAACAACTTGCTGATCTCGCCTTTCCCCATCAGTACGGCCACGCTTCCGGAGCTGGAGCCCAACATCTGGGCCGCTGAATTGCCGCGCCCTTTCAGGTCAATTTTCCCGCTGATTTTTCCGAGGCTACTTTTGGTGGTCTCAATGGTGGGAAAGAGCTTGTTTAACTTGACTGCAACCAAGTCCAGCTTTGTTTCAAAGGAAGCCGGTACTGCGTTGGCATCAATGGTGATACGCCCCGCCAATGAGCCACCTGCGACACCAAGCGCGACTGGAGCCAGCTGCAAAACGCCATTATTGAGCTTGACATGAACGCTGCCTTTGTCGAGCGGCAGTTGTTCCACATGACGGATATCTGCCGCGCTGTAGGTGACATCGGCATTCATGGCTTTGAGTCGTACCAGATCGAGTGTTGCAGTGGGCAACACCTTGCGTGAAGCATTGGCTGGCGTTGCGGTCGAAGTTGCTGATGCCTTGACTGGCAGGCCGATCACTGGCCTTAAATCAATAAAATCCAGCAGTTTGGATTGCACCTTTCCAGTCAGCAAAGGGGTGGTACCCGACGTGTCAAAAGTCAAATCACCGCTCAGGTCTGACCCACCCAGCATGCCATTCATTTTGCTCGCGGACCAGACCTTGCCGCGTTTTTGCAGGTTCCCGCGAAGCTTGTAAGGTGGCGTAGACGGCAGCACAACGCCGAGAAGTTTGTACAGTTCTTCAAGGTTGTTGCCGTGTACGTCAAAGCTTGCATCCAACCCACCCAGTTCCTCCAGGTTTTCAATCAAGCCTTTGGCTTTCAGGGTGGTTTTACCGGCCACCGCATTAATTTCGATCGGAAAGGATTCCTTGACGTTCTGGCTGAGCTGCAGCACGCCGCCGGCGCGTCCTCTGGCCGTAAAAGGCTCATTTTTCCATTGACCTGTGACCTGGTAGCTCAACGGCAAAGGTACGAGCGTGGATGCCAGGCCTGGCGCTGATGTGTTTGAAGCGGGTGCATCTGCCTCCGATGCAAGGGAGAACTGTACCGTCATGTCTGCGCCTCGCGCCCTGGCTCGATATTTGACTGTGCCCTGGTCAATGGTCAGAGCGCCGATGGTCGGCGTCGAACTGACGTTCGAGGTGTCGCGCGAAAGCGCCCAGGTTCGCCGTCCGTCAGGCTCAATTTGCAGGTTGATCGAGGGCTTGAACAAGGACACGCGCGGCATGTCCACAACGCCGAGAAACAGCGGCCAGAGTTTGATTTCAAACTCCGCAGCCGCAGCCTTGACCAGATAGGGTTCATTGGCCCACTCGGGGTTAGCCAACTCCAGCCCGTCGGCCCGCACTGTGGTCCTACCCCAAGGAAAGGGTTGCAATTGAACTGCCAAGTGCTGGGTGATTTCAAACCGGCGACCGAGCTGAGCTGACACATAGCGATTGATCGGGCCGCGCAACGCATCCCACGGGAAGAAAAATACCACCACGATCACCATCACAGTCAACGCTGCTGCACCAACGAGCATTCGTCGAAGAATAGGATATTGAGACAGGGGTTGGTTCATGCATTTACCGGTAGGTGCCTCGAAGCATCAAAGGCGGAGTTAGCGCAAAGACTGCAACAAACAGCCGCTCTGCGGAACTCAGCAATGGCGCACAAATACGAGAGGATTGTTAGTGTTAATGTCAGTCACAAGACAGTCCACTACCATCGGCAATGACGATAAAAGTCTGTCAGCGCAAGCCTACGACAAAAGAGTAGGAAACTTCCTACAAAAAATGACCACGGTCGCTGGCAAAATAGGGGGCAGGGAAAATATATTGAGACACATGACTACCTCGCCTTTTCGAGTCACTCGCGGTCTGGCCGATGCAAGATATTTTGCATTCCGCTTGAAGTACGTCCCCACCTGGATCTGATCAGTGAGACTAAACACTTATGTTGTTGAAGACAATCCGACCATTTGCGAAAATCTGATTGCTACGCTTGAAGAGCTTGCCGGCGTAAACACAGTCGGAACGTCAGACAACGAAAACGACGGCAAGTCATGGTTGATTGAGAACCCTCAGGCCTGGGATCTGGCCATAGTCGACCTATTTTTAAAACAAGGCAGTGGGTTGGGAGTTCTTTCAGCATGTCGCAACCGCCGACCCACGCAAAAAATGGTGGTGTTGAGCAACTACGCTACCGCTGACATCCGCCAACGCTGCGCGCAGTTAGGCGTTGATGCGGTCTTTGACAAATCCAATGAGATCGACGCTCTTGTAGATTACTGTATTGGTTTGAGCCTGCCGTCCCATGAATGAGCAGGTAGCAAGCGATTGAAGTTATTCCATTTTTAAATCGTCTAGATCTAAGTGCAAAGTTGCTGGCAGTCCTGCAGCATGGCAAGGCGAGACAACAACAGGGATGATTTACAAATGCAATCAGTCGATCAACTTGTTTTTCAAGGCGTAGTAAGTCAAATCACTATTGGAAGCCAAGCTCATTTTTTCCATCACGCGGGTTCTGTATGTGCTGACGGTTTTAACGCTCAGCGACAGCGCCTTGGCAATATCGCCCGCTGTTTCTCCCTTGGCCAGCTTGAGAAAAACCTGAAACTCGCGCTCGGACAACTGTTCATGCGCAGCCTTGTCATTGGGCCGGTTCAATTGCTGGGCCAGCAGCTCTGCAACTGCGGGCGTGATGTAGCGCTTGCCCAGCGAAATGACGCGGATCGCGTCGACAATCTCGGCCGGATCGCACTCCTTGTTCAGATAGCCGCTCGCACCCTGACGAATCAGGTTAACGGCGTAATGCTCTTCTGGGTAGCCACTCAAAATGAGAATGCCCACGTCAGGCGCTTTGGCCCGGATCATGGCCAGCGCGTCAATACCGCTTTGCCCCGGCATGGACAGATCCATGACAAGAATATCAAGTTCTACATTGCGAACCAGGTCAATCGCCTCGCGACCGCTGGCGGCCTCACCGACAACACGCAAATCCACCTGATCGGAGAAAAACTGCTTAAGCCCCGAACGGACGATGGCATGGTCATCCACGATTCCAATTTTGATCATGTCGCTGTCTTTCTATAGCGCCCACATACTGGGCAGCAAAATGTAAAACCCGGCCAGAATAACTAAACGGGTTGATATTCGTGCTCGATTATTGACGAATAGCACCCTAAAGTACGTAGGAGAATTTCCCGTGAAAAAAATTTCACTTCCCAGAATGGTCATCAGCCTGCCTTTGGCGGTGCTGGCCGCTTTCAGCCTGCTCGCAGTCAACGAGATGAGTTTTCGCCAGTCCACTGCCGCAGCAGCGAATATCGAGCAAGCCCAGCAAACGCGCAGCGCTTTGAACAGATTGATGCAGAACCTGCTCGACGCTGAAACCGGTCAGCGCGGGTACCTGCTTACTGGCGACCAGACTTACCTTGACCCGTATACGTCTGCGCTGGAAGAAATCAACCAGAACCTCGACGCCCTGCGCCTGATGTTCACGCCCTACAAACAGGAACTGGACGATTTCGGCATCATGTCCAGGCACATATCACGCAAGCTGGCAGAAATTGATTTGACCGTGCGCATGCGCAAGGAAGACAAAGAAGAGGCCTGGAAGTTCGTCCTGACCACAGACGTAGGCAAAGACCAGATGTTGGCCATTCGTGCGCAATCGATCAAGCTGGCCGCCAGCAGCATTCGCAAGATGGAACTAGGGCAAACCCAGATCAATGAGACCCTGCAACTCTCGCGCATTGGCATCGCCATCATGGCCCTGGCGGGCTTGCTGGCCTTCTACATGTATCTGATGCAGACACAGGCGCTTCTGGAGTCTGGCATACGCGAAAAAGAAGCTTTGCAGCGCGAGCGCGACCAGCTTGATCTGCAGGTACGTGAACGCACCGCCAACCTCGCCAAGCTGGCTACCCACTTGCAAAACGTGCGCGAAGATGAACGCGGTTTCCTGGCCCGCGAACTGCACGACGAGCTGGGTGCACTGCTGACCGCTGCCAAGCTGGATGTGGCGCGCCTCAAATCGCGACTGGCCGGCAGCCTGCCCGAGGTAGCAGAACGCCTGGCACACCTGACCACTACGCTTAACAGCGTGATTGCCATGACGCGCCGCATCGTTGAAGATTTGCGGCCGTCTTCACTGTCCCAACTGGGTCTGGTGGCCTCGCTTGAAATACTTGCGCGTGAGTTTGAAGAACGCTCCGGCTTGTCCATCACCACCGACCTGGAAACTGTTGAACTTGGCGGGGCGGCACAATTGACGGTTTACAGGCTCGTGCAGGAATCGCTGACGAATATCGGCAAATATGCAGAGGCCTCTCAAGCGGTGGTCAGTCTGCAAAATCTCGAAGGCTATATTTCTATCGAGGTAAACGACAACGGCAAGGGATTTGAGCTTGACGATGTGGCTTCCACCAGCCATGGCCTGGATGGCATGCGCCACCGGGTTGAAGCAGCCGGCGGCCGCTTGAATGTGGTCAGTGCCAAGGGTAATGGCACGCGCATTTCCGCAGTATTGCCCAAAATAGATTAGAACTTTTTTAGCCCGGCCGGCGCACGCACTACACGCACTGCCCGGCGTTCAGTGTCAGCGGCCGCCTACAGGGCCTTCTGGCTCCCGCTTACAGGGCAGCACGACAACAGCCGATGAAGAAAACTATCGCACTTCGTTAACCTTGACACACGTGTTTCGGGATGTTGACCCATTCCTAAAAATCGCATTCAAGGAGCTGCTGATGCTGCATTATTCTGTCGTATTTCTGGTTATTGCTTTGATCGCTGCAGTCTTTGGGTTTGGCGGTATTGCCGCTGGCGCAGTTGAGATCGCCAAAATCCTGTTCTTCATTTTCGCCATCATGGCCATTGTTGGTTTTGTGGTGAGTCTGGCCAAAAAGAACTGACGCCGCAGATTTACTCATAGCGCAACAGCACAGCGCCCAATCCATCCACGATTCAAACCTTCCCATCTCAACAAACCAAGGACCTGCCATGACCTCAACCACCTCCAATCTTGCCAGTGACGCTGCACCCGGTATTCGGAACGCCTCCAAAGAGTTGCTGCAAAACGCCGACAGCGCAGTCGTCGCCACCCGTGACTATGCCAACCACGTGCTGGACAAGGCAGAAAACACAGTTCGCGAGCTGCGTGGCGACGTGGACCCACTGGTAGATATGCTGGCGTCCAAAGCACAAAAGTTGGCCCGTCAGAGCCTGGACATGGCAGTGGAAGCCAAAGACAAAGCGCAGCAGTCGCTGTCACGTTACGCCAGTGCCACCACCCACTACGTGGCCGAGCAACCCATGCGCTCCGTATTGATTGCAGCCGGCGTCGGCGCCGTAGTGGCCTTGTTGGTGGCATCTTTACGCCATCGCAAAAACCATTAATTAACACGCATCGAAGCTAGAACTGCCGGCCTAAACCATGCTGCACCCTCTTTTTTCCACCTTGATTCAGCGCCCCGACCTGGTTATGAACCATGTCTCGGCGTATGCAGCACTGTTCAATCAGGAAGCCAGAGTCGCCAGCGCCCAATTGATCAAACGCAGCGTGGCCTGGGCGTTGGCTGGGGTCTGTGGATGTGTGTTTGTAGTGCTTGCAGGTATTGCGTTGATGCTGGGTTTTTTGAACAACCAGTTTCACTGGATCCTGGTGATCGTGCCGGGCACAGCCCTTTTGATGACTGCGCTTGCATTGGCCAATGCACGGCAGGCGCTGCCAGCAGAACATTTTCCGGAACTGAAAGCCCAGATCGAAAGTGACGCCCGCGCCCTGCGTATGGTGGCCTGAAGAACCCATCGGAAAAGCCCCATGACCAGCAGCCGCGAACCCACGCCCCAAGACCGACTGGCAGCCAGTCGCAAAGCCATCATCCGGCATATGACCGCCGATGACGAGACTTATGCCCGACAGAATGACGGCACCGGCACCGCCAAAGGGTTGGACGATGGCACTGCGAAGCATGCCAGCGGCGCATGGCAAGCCATCAGGCGCGCGGCGCGCGCGTGGTGGCACCACCATCCAGCACAGTTGGCCTTTGACCTGGCAAGGCCCGCGGTTCGCAAATACGCCGAAGAAAAACCGTTTCAGCTGCTGGGTATTGCAGCTGGCGTAGGTGCCGCAGTAGCACTGGTACGCCCTTGGCGGCTGGTGTCCATCACGGGTCTGGCTGTAGCTGCCCTTAAATCGTCGGAAGTCTCAGGACTTCTACTTTCGCTGTTATCGACACACCACGCTTCTCCGAATCATGAAAACCACAACTAAAGGACTTCCCATGACCCAGCAGGCAAACTTCAAACCCGTGGTGCAGGCCGCGCAAGCCAAAGACGAACTGGTTATCAACGAAGCCGGTTTGCAGGCTGCCCGAAAGAGCCTGGACGACGGTGCCGTAACGCCCGCCTACGGCCCGCACCGGGAGGCCATCATCAAACTTCTCAACGATTCACTGGCTACGGAACTGGTGTGCGTACTGCGCTACAAACGCCATCACTTCATGGCGACGGGTCTGGCCTCGCCCAAGATTGCAGAAGAGTTCATGGTCCACGCCAACGAGGAATCTGCCCACGCTGACCGCATTGCCCAGCGCATTGTGCAACTGGGCGGTGAGCCTGACTTTTCGCCAAGTACGCTGCTCGAACGCAGCCACGCTGACTACGACGAGTCCAATGATCTGAAAACCATGGTCCGCGTCAACCTGATCGCAGAGCGCGTTGCTGTGGAAACCTACCATCAGATGATTGCTTTGATTGGCGACAAGGACACCACCACGCGCCGCATGCTCGAAGACATTCTGGCTGACGAAGAAGAGCATGCTGACGAGCTCAGTGACTGGCTCGAGAGCTGACCCTATCCGCAGGTCTGCCAGCGTGGTGCCGCTGACAGGCAGGCTTTTGAAACCTTGCACTAAACAGATCCAACAAACCAAAGAGGAATTACCATGAAATACGCTCGCTCAACCGCCATTATTTGTGCTTTCGCCGCGCTGGCAGGCATGACCGTTTTGTCTACCGGCTGCGCCGTTGGGCGTGGGCAGGAGACAACCGGCGCGTATATCGACGACGCCGGTATCACCACCTCAGTAAAAGCCAAATTCATTGAAGACAAAACCGTCTCTGCATCGGCCATCAGCGTTGAAACGCTCAACGGTACGGTACAGCTCTCGGGTTTCGCTAAATCAGGCGCTGAAAAAGCACAGGCTGAGGCCATCGCACGCGGCGTGAAAAACGTCAGGGCTGTGCGTAACGACATCGTCGTTCGCCCTTAAGCTGCAATTCGAAGCCCGCGCGGGCTGTTAGAAAAGCAGGTGCTGACTTTTCGAGTCGCCACCTGCTTTTTTCTGGCCAAAAAAATACATTCCTGCATTCCATTCCATGGACACATTAAAAATGGTCAAAGAAAAGCCTCCTTGCGGAGGCGTATAACTGAAACTGTTGCCGATCAACTGGCTTTGACCACCAGTTTGTTGTCAACTGACACAACGCCTTTGACGCCTTTGGCGAGGGTAGTGGCTTTTTCCTTGGCCGCCAGACTGGTTGCCGGCCCATTGAGCGTCACGCTGCCATTCTTGGTGTCGACGTCGATTTTGAGGGCACTCAAACCCGGATCCCTGAGGAATTCTGCAGATACCGCAGTCGTGATGGACACGTCATCCATGGTGTTGGCTACTTTACCGGCGGTGGATTTACCGGAAGCCTCGGCCTTGCTGGCCGCTTCTTTCATGGCATCTTCGGCTTTACCGATTGAGGTTGCAGCTTTAGCCTTGGCATCAGTGGCTGCCTGCTCGGTTTTGGCTACGGCGTTGTCGAGTTTTTGACCAACCGTCTGATCTTCATTTTTTTTGCTGCAGGCCGTCAAAGCTGTCAGCAGCACAAGGGCGCACGACACGGCAAGGGTGCCGGAAACCGCTGGCAAATGGCGGGGTTGGTTTGGATTCATGGGAGCCTCCTGGAAAAGCAGCTGTGGAATCTGCAGGGGCGCAATGGGATGCGCGATTAGTTATGGTGTGGGGCGAAGGCGCCGTACGGCACCTTCGCCTCAAATACTGTCGATGATCTTTTTGGCCTTGTCTTTGGCGTGCTCCTTGCTGTCACCAAAGACTGTTTGCACTTTTCCTTTGGCCTGTTCGGCCATGCCTTCGCCTTGCAGCTTCTCGTTACCGACCAGTTTTCCCGCGGCCTCTTTGACTTTGCCGACGGTTTGATCGACGCGGCCTTTGACTTGATCCTTGTTCATAAAAAACTCCTTTGAGGATTGAAAACTCGATGCTTTGGCCGCACGGGCCAATGAGCTCAGGGCGAGGAGACCCCGTGCATTGAATTTAAAGCGCTCACTGTCAACCCCAGGTGAGAAAATGCTGGTTTTGATGTGGGACAAGCCGCAGGGAAATCACTGCCTTCTGTCAACTCAAGGGTAGCAACTGCCATACCGTTGACGAAAACTGCGCGGATTTTCTGCCTCTGCGTGGGCAAACAGGCCAGCGCCCGCAGCCTGTGCCCGGGCCTGTTCGGCGGCGTGGGGGCCAGCATTGCGCCGGTAACTGTAGGACCAGGCATGGCCACGACGCACCATCCAGCGACCCACGTCCTCGCCCTGCTTGTCGACTCTTGCCAGCAAACGCCCGTAATCGTCATGGCTGCGAGACGACGGGCTGGTCAGTGTGACGGGCTGTCCCAGCACATGGCGGCGAAGTGCCTCACGTGCCTCAGGCCCGCCTGCCTGGCAGACTTCAGGTGCATCAATGTCCGCAATACGAACCTTCAAAGTCTTGCCGCCTGACACAGCCGACGAGTCTCTTACCCACAAGGTATCGCCATCGACCACCCGTGTTACCACGCCCGAGCGCACCAAACTTTCTGCTATGGCCTCCCGAGGCAGTCCGAAAGACATTAATACCAACCCTGCTACAACTCCTAATTCAATAGCGGATAGCCCCCGTATTTGCTGACTTAAAGCCCTGATCGATAGATAAAAATACACGCTAAATGACATCAGGTGTGCAAGCATCAGGCGGTAATGATCCAACCTTCCAACGGGTCAATGTCTGCAGGCAGGCCGTAATCAGGCGCGCCGTCCTCATGCCGGGCCTGTGCCCAGGCGGCCTGCATCAGGCACAGCACGGCGTCCAAACTGTCGCCTTTGGCGTCATCTGCCAACGCATCGCGTTGGGCGTGCGTAAGTTTGAGGCGCAACCGCAGGCGGGTCTGGCCCATCTCCAGCGCGTGAATCAGGTCTTTACGGGCAATCAGCCGGTCGGGTGTCTGTTTGGCTTTGTCGTCGCTTTTGTACGAGCGGCTGCCCAGCACTTCGCGGGCCAGCAAGCCGGGGTAGCCTTCCAGCGCCACGCGGCTACGGTCGCCATCATGCAAGCCTGGCAAATGCACGCCAGCGGCCAGCAGGCAAGGCACACCTGCGTGCAGCATGTAGGCTACAGGCGGGTTGACCCATTTCATTGACGGGCTGGAACCCGCCGGTTTGTCGGCAGCCCGATGTGCAAATTTTTTCCCCACAGGCCGGGCATCACAAAACGCGGCAAAGGTGTTGCGAATTTCCAGGCGGCTCAGCGACGCATAGTGCGCCATCAGCTCAGGCCAATGCACCGGCCAGCCGAGATACTCTACCAGTTCCCGTGGCAAACCGAATGGCAGATCAAACACGCCAAGCCAGTGTGCGGGCTGACGCAACCAGGCTTCAAATGCTTCGAGTGAAGCTATCTGCTCTATTTTTGATAGCGTTACGCGCCCGCAATTGCTGCCGCCCAAGGCCAAAACAATAGGCTTGGTAGGGGTTGGACGACTGGAAAAATCGCAACCCAGCAACCAGCTCACATCACGATCTGCCAATGATCGATGCAGTCGCCATCAACTCTTCAAGCAAGGCCAGCGACATTTTTCCGGATACCGCATACGGGTCGAGTTCCGGTTTTTCAGAGTACTTGAGCAAAATGGAACTATTGAGCTTGGCCACATTGACCTGCCCCATGGTCCAGCCGCCAAACCGACGCTCGGAGATTTCCTCGTAGTGCAGCAGCACCACATCTTTGTGGCGGGTGTCTTTTTGGATGTGCCCGTAGAGCGCGCTGACTTGCATGCGACCCCCTTCAAGAGCCTGCAAAAAAATATCGCCGCCGTAGCAAAGGATGCCGGTGATACCACTGGCCGGGTTGTGGCTGCGGGACTGCGCCAGGATCGAATTGGTATCAGTCGATGAGGAGGGATCAACAACGCGGCTGGCGTAAAGAAGGCGTACCAACATGGTGGGGGTGCTCGGGTTGCTAAGAATGAAAAAAATTAATTCTGGGAATTTTTCGGAATCAATGACAGAAATTCGCGGCGCAAATTTGGATTTTTCAAAAACACGCCCCGCATGACGGAGTTGATCATCTTGCTGTCAAGATCCTTTACGCCACGCCATCCCATGCAGAAATGGGTTGCCTCCATCACGATGGCCAAACCATCCGGGGCCGTTTTATCCATGATCAGGTCGGCCAGCTGCACCACGGCTTCTTCCTGAATTTGCGGGCGTCCCATGATCCACTCGGCTAGGCGTGCGTATTTGGACAAACCAATTACATTGGTGTGCTCGTTGGGCAACACACCGATCCAGACTTTGCCGATCACCGGGCAAAAGTGGTGCGAGCAGGCGCTGCGCACGGTGATGGGACCGACGATCATCAATTCGTTCAAATGCTCGGCGTTCGGAAACTCGGTGACGGCGGGCGGGGGTACGTAGCGGCCCTTGAACACCTCATTCAGGTACATTTTGGCAACCCGGCGCGCCGTATTGTTGGTGTTGTGGTCGTGAACAGTGTCTATCACCATGCTGTCCAGCACGCCCTGCATCTTGCCCTCAACCTCGTCGAGCAACTTTTCGAGTTCGCCCGGTTCGATAAACTGCGCAATGTTGTCATTGGCGTTAAAGCGCTTGTGCGCAGCGGTCAAACGTTCGCGGATTTTGACGGAGACCGGAGTACCCTCGTCTGTCGCGTCTTGTGAAGGTGTGTCGGTTTTCATGAACATTATGAGATGTTACCAGTCTGAGCCAAATGCAGTTTTTTCTGGATTTATATAAGGCTTTTCATATTTCTTCGGAAGCAAATCCGGGGGCTGTGTGCTACTGATTCAATAGCAAATTGAGCTCATCCAATGTACCGGCTTCATGCAGAGGTTTGTCAGGACGAATCCGCAGCATACGCGGAAAACGCACCGCGATACCGCTTTTGTGTCGCGGACTCCGGTTGATGCCTTCAAACCCCAGCTCAAACACCAGCGTGGGCTTGACGCTGCGCACAGGGCCGAACTTTTCGAGCGTGGTTTTGCGGATCACGCTGTCGATTTGCTTGAACTCTTCATCGGTCAGGCCGGAGTAGGCCTTGGCAAAGGCGACGAGTTGCAGAGGTATGACCCCCACGCGCCCCACTTCGTGTGGTTCGCCGCCCCCCGAGAGGGCCGTCGCTTGCTCGGGGCGGCCCGTCGCGGCGCGATCCTTGGCCGGCTCGCGCACTTCAATGGCCCTTACGACACTCTGGGCCTCGGCGGTATCCACGGGCTGGCGGCTCCACACCGCAAAGGTGTAGTCGGTGTACAGCGATGCGCGACGCCCATGCCCGGCTTGTGCGTAGATCAGCACGCAGTCTATGGTCATGGGCTCAATCTTCCATTTCCACCACAAACCGTCGACCTTGGTGCGGCCTGTGCCGTAGGCTGCATCCCCGCGTTTAAGCATAAAGCCTTCAACGCCGCGAGCCCTCGACTCGCTACGCAGCACCGAGAAGTCAACCCAGGAGGCCAGGCGTTCAACCGGTGACAACTTGAAGCCTGTTGCCGCAAGCACGTGTTCGAGCGAGGTCCGGCGCACGCGTTGGGTTCTGGCACGCATGTCTTGGCCGCCGACTTCGAGCAGGTCATAGGCCAAGAAAGTGACCGGTGCGTCCAGCAGTATTTTTTTGCCCAGCGTTTTGCGGCCTATGCGTTGCTGAAGCAGCGCAAACGATGCCGGAGCGTCGTCCCGCCAGACCAGAATTTCACCATCGAGCACAGTGCCATCCGGCAGGCTCTGGGCCAGGGCCACGATTTCAGGAAAACGCTCGGTGACCAGCTCTTCACCGCGCGACCAGAGCCAGACTTGCCCGGCACGTTTGACGATCTGCCCGCGAATGCCATCGTACTTCCACTCTACCTGCCAGTCATCGACCGGCCCAAGGCGGGCGTCAAAATCTTCAAGCGGCGCATCAAGCTGGTGCGCCAGAAAAAATGGGTAAGGTTGACCGGCATCAAGAATATCTTCTTTAGCCCCCGCATTTATTGCGGTAAGTGCTATAAATTTAGCAGCAGATGGAAAAACCTTGGCATCCAGATAGCCCATCATGCGCTGGGCGATGCGTTTGGCGTCCACACCCGAATGCGCGGCCAGCGCGCGCTGCACCAGCAGTTTGCTGACCCCCACCCGAAACCCGCCACCGACCAGTTTGATCAGCAGAAACCGCCCTTGCGAATCCAGCTCCCGCCAAAAGCCTGTCACCCGGTGCGCCACCTCCCCGTCGCTCAAGCCGCGCAGGGGCAGCAGGCGCTCTTCGACCCAGACGGCAAGGCCCACATCAGACGCCGAAAAATCAAGCGGCAGCACGTAGGCAATGGTTTCGGCCAGGTCGCCAACGGCCTGGTAGCACTCGTCAAACAGCCAGTCTTCAATGCCCGCTGCGGCGCAGGCCAGCGCCCGCAGGCTGGCGGTTTTAACCACCTGCCGGGGTTTGCCACCTGACAAAAAATACACCGCCCAGGCGGCATCCTGCGGGCTGGCAAGCGCGAAGTAGCGCTGCATGGCGGCCAGTTTGGCATTGGTCGAGGTGGTGCTGTCCAGTTCTGTGAAGAGTCTGGAGAAATGCTTCATGGCGCAGCCCCTGCGGGCTGTACCGGGGCTTCTTGCGTTTTTTCTGCTGCTTTTTCTTCTGCCGTCTCATCCCCATATTCGGTCTGAAAAGCTTCTGCTTCCAGGCCCTGGCTTGAAAGGTAGCGCACCAGAACCGGAATGCTGCCGTGCGTGACGATGACGCGGCTGGCCCCGGTGGCACCAATCGCACCCATTAACCCAGGCCAGTCGGCGTGGTCACTGAGCACAAACCCTTTGTCGTAGCTGCCACGCCGGCGTGCGCCACGCAGCTGCATCCAGCCGCTGGCAAAAGCATCGCTGAAGTCCCCGAATCTTTTAATCCACGGGCCGACAGCCGCGCTGGGTGGGCACAGCACCAGGGCGCGCTTGAAATCTGTCGGGTCTGTAACTTCACTGACCAATCTGGTCTCTGGCAAGTTAACACCCGCATCGCGGTAGGCCGTGTTCAGCGTCTGGATGGCGCTGTGCACGATGATGGGCGCAATGCGGGCATCGACGCCGCTCAGGATGCGCTGCGCCTTGCCAAAGCTGTAGCACATCAGCACGCTGGCTCGCCCCACCGCCGCGTTGGCGGCCCACCAGGCGTTGATCTCTGCAAACACCTCGGCATCTGGCCGCCAACGGTAAATCGGCAGGCCGAAGGTCGACTCGGTGATGAACACGTCGCAGCGCACCGGCTCGAACGGCGTGCAGGTAGCGTCAGGGGCGACCTTGTAGTCGCCGCTGGCGACCCAGGTTTGCCCGCCATGGGCCAAGCGTACCTGCGCCGAACCGAGCACATGGCCCGCCGGGTACAGCGATACAGTCACGCCGTTGTGCGTGACGGCCTGCCCGTACTGCACGCTTTGCAGCGCAATGTTGGCGCCCAGCCGGGCACGCAACACGCCTTCAGCCGGGGCCGCTGCCAGATAGTGGCCGTGGCCGGTGCGCGCATGGTCAGCGTGCGCGTGCGTGATCACCGCGCGACCAACGGGCCGCCACGGGTCAATGTAAAAATCACCCGGCGGACAGTACAGGCCCTCGGGCCGTTGAACGATCAAATCCTGCATGGCTTTGAGGTTAATGCACGCCGCTCAATAACGCTGGCCGGCCATCCATATGCCCAGCCGCATCAGGGCATAGGCCAGGTGGCCCAGCAGGCGCTGCCCGAACGGACGCTTGCCGTAAGTGGCAGGGTCAATGCGGAGGCCGTGGCTGGCCATGGCTGCACACAGCTGCGCGCGCAGCTGCCCGGCAAAGGCCTTGTCTTCAATCACCACATTCGCCTCCCGTGCCAGCAGCAGACTCAAGGGGTCAAGGTTGGACGAGCCGACCGTGGCCCAGTGCCCGTCAATCACGGCCACCTTGGCATGCAAAAAACTGCCTTCATATTCATGAATTTCGATGCCTGCTTTGAACAGCGCGTCATACACCGGACGTGCCGCGTGGTACTGCATAAAGTACTCGTACTTGCCTTGCAACAAGAGCGTGACCTTCACGCCACGGCGGGCCGCACCGGTGAGCGCGCGCCGCAGTTTTCCGCCCGGCACAAAATAGGCGTTGGCAATCAGGATTTCCCGGCGGGATTTGCCAATGGCCTTGAGGTAGGCCTTTTCAATGCTGCTTCGGTTTCTGAGGTTGTCGCGCAGCACCAGTGCAGCCTTTGCACCAGGTGTCACATTTGGCGTGGCAATGGCCGCGTTGACCGGGGCACCAGCGGGGGTGGCCAGGGCCGCAGCGCTGGTACGACCCCCATAACCCGCTGCCTTGAATTTTTCCCAGGCCGCGCCCAGGTGGCGCTGGCGCGCACTGTAGCCAGCCTGAACCCGCCACCAGAGCAGGGCCACGGCGTCTGCCGCGTCAACCGCCAGCGGCCCGGTCACGGCCACTGCAAAATCAAAACGCGGTGCCTTCAGGTTACCGTGGTTGGGGTCATACAAATCATCAAGGACATTGATACCGCCGCAAAAAACAATGCGCTGGTCCACCACACACAGCTTGCGGTGCAGTCTGCGCCACCGGTGAGGCATCAACAGCCACAAGCCCCCCAGTCCAGCGCCCAAAGGCGAGTAAACACACCACTCCACACCCGCCTCACGCATTTTTTGCCGCCACGCGCCAGGCAACGGGGGTGAGCCAATGCCATCCACCAACACCTGCACCGTTACCCCGCGCCGCGCCGCACGCAAAAGAGCATCGGCGACGTCTGCACCCTTGCCGTGCACATCAAAGATATAGGTTTCAAATTGCACCCAGGCCGTGGCGGCGTCCACTGCGCGGATCAACGCAGGAAAATAATCCTGCCCGCCTTGCAGCAACTGCAGGCCTTCTGATCGTTGCAATGGGTTCATGGCCCCAGCTTATGCCATGAAATGCGGCAACAATAAAAGTGCTTCTGCGTTCGATGGGGAAAAGCAACGGTCAGCCGCTTCAAGGTAGGGCAACCACTGAAAGGCGGTGTGCTCGCGTGGGCACAACCGAACCGGTGTGTTTGCCGCTACACAGAGGCTGAACACATGCTCGGTGTTGTGCATCACTCCCGGTGCATAGCGGTTGCGCCAAGCCGGGTAAATTTCGTAAACGTTCGAGACAGACCAGTCCATGAAGTGCGCTGCGGACGCCTCAATGCCGGTTTCTTCCAGCACTTCACGCATCGCAGTGTGCAGAAAAGGCTCACCAGGGGTATCCCTGGAGCCCGTGACGCTCTGCCAGAAACCGGGGTTGCCGGTGCGTTCAATCAGCAAGACCTCACGCCCTGGCGTGTGGATGACCACCAGCACCGATTCGGGGATTTTGAAGGTTTTCATCCCCCGCTCCTGCTACCCGGCGGCAGTAGAGTGTGGGGCATCTCCGACCCAGCGGGGACCGTGGGTCTGGCTTCTCCAGCCCGCCGGCGCAGCAGCCCCCTCGGGACCGAGCGCTGCGGCTGCAAACCCGCCTGCGCGGGTTTGGACAGCACGAAGGGCCTGCGCATCTTGCGTTGGCACGTACAGGACGCTACGCGAAGCGAGCGACCGTGGGGGCCACATTCAAACCGGCAGCGGATTACGCAAGCGAATGTGCAACTCTTTGAGCTGCTTTTCGTCTACCGCACTCGGTGCATGCGTGAGCAAACACTGGGCGCGCTGGGTTTTCGGGAAGGCAATCACGTCCCGGATGGATTCGGCACCGGTCATCATGGTCACGATGCGGTCCAGGCCAAACGCCAGACCGCCGTGCGGTGGCGCGCCATATTGCAGAGCATCAAGCAAAAAGCCGAACTTTTCCTGTGCTTCTTCGGGGCCAATCTTGAGCGCGTTGAAGACCTTGCTCTGCACATCTGCCTGGTGGATGCGCACCGAGCCGCCGCCAAGTTCCCAGCCGTTGAGCACCATGTCATAGGCTTTGGCAATGCACTTGCCGGGGTCGGTGTCCATCCAATCCTCGTGGCCGTCTTTTGGGGCCGTGAACGGGTGGTGCACAGCGCTCCAGCGGTTGTTGGCTTCGTCATGTTCAAACATCGGAAAGTCCACCACCCATAGCGGCTTCCAGCCGGCAGTGAACAAGCCGAGCTTTTTGCCCAGCGGGCTCAGGCCGACCTTCAGGCGCAGCGCACCGATGCTGTCATTGACAACTTTGGCGGTGTCAGCGCCAAAGAAAATCAGGTCGCCATTGGCCGCGTTGGTGCGCTTGAGGATTTCGTCGAGCGCTGCATCATGGAGATTTTTGACGATCGGGCTTTGCAGTCCTTCTCGGCCCTTGCTGACGTCATTGACCTTGATCCAGGCCAGGCCCTTGGCGCCATAAATTTTCACGAACTCGGTGTAGCCGTCGATCTCGCCGCGGCTCATCTCGGAGCCGCCTGGCACGCGCAGTGCCACCACACGGCCGCCGACTGTCGTGGCTGGCGTGCTGAAGACCTTGAAATCTACCGTGGCCATGACATCGGTCAACTCGGTGAACTCAAGGTTCACCCGCAAATCAGGTTTGTCAGATCCGTAGCGGTGCATCACGTCGCCGTAAGCCATGACGGGGAATTCGCCAAGATCGGTATCAAGAACGGTCTTGAAAATGTTACTAATCATGCCCTGGAACATATCGCGAATATCCTGCTCGCCCATGAAGGACGTCTCGATATCAATCTGCGTGAATTCGGGTTGGCGGTCAGCGCGCAGATCTTCGTCTCGAAAGCATTTGGTGATCTGGTAGTAGCGGTCAAAACCGGCCACCATCAGCAGCTGCTTGAACAACTGCGGACTCTGCGGCAGCGCGAAAAACATCCCTTCGTTGACGCGGCTTGGCACCAGGTAATCCCGCGCGCCTTCTGGCGTGCTTTTGGTCAGCATGGGGGTTTCTATGTCAATGAAGCCATTGGCATCGAGAAACTTGCGTGTTTCCATCGCCACGCGGTAGCGCAGCATCAGGTTGTTTTGCATGTACGGGCGGCGCAAGTCGAGCACGCGGTGCGTCAAACGCGTGGTCTCGGACAGGTTGTCGTCGTCGAGCTGAAACGGCGGTGTGACGCTGGGGTTCAGCACCGTCATTTCATGGCACAGTACCTCAATCTTGCCGCTTTTTAGGCCGTCATTAACGGTGCCTTCAGGGCGTGCCCGCACGATACCCTTGACCTGAATGCAGAACTCGTTGCGCACGCCTTCAGCGGTGGTGAACATGTCCGCGCGGTCAGGGTCACAAACCACCTGCACATAACCTTCGCGGTCGCGCAGATCTACAAAAATCACGCCGCCGTGGTCACGCCTGCGGTTGACCCAACCGCATAAGGAGACGGTTTGACCCAGCAGGGCTTCGGTCACCAGACCGCAATAGTTTGTACGCATTTGTGAAGACATAAATATGGTTTTTTAAATTACTTTGGTTTGTAGTTGGCTGCACTACCCGGCACCACAACGCCCATGGAAATCACATAGGTCAGCGCTTCATCAACGCTCATCTTGAGCTCGATGCAGTGCTCGCGCCGGAGCATTACAAAATAGCCACCGGTCGGGTTAGGCGTGGTGGGCACGTAAACACTGAGGTAGTCACCCTGCAGGTGGTTGGCGACATCACCACCCGGAGCGCCCGTTTGAAAACCAATGGTCCACACGCCCTCTCGCGGCCATTGCACCAGCAAAGCCTTGCGAAACGCGTTGCCGTTCTCTGAAAAAAGCGTGTCTGAGACCTGCTTGACGCTGGAATAAATCGAGCGGACGATGGGAATGCGGTTGAGTAGCAAGTCCCACCAGCTAACCAGCCTTTTACCAAGAAAATTACTGGCGATGGCACCGATCAACAGCACGATAAAAAGAGCCAGCAACACCCCGAATCCAGGGATGTGAAAGCCGAGAACCTTGTCAGGATGCCAGGAACCCGGAAGAATCAAAAGCGTCTGGTCGAGCGTTGCAATGATCCACTCCAGCACCCAGACCGTGATGCCCAAGGGCACCAGCACCAGCAAACCTGCCAGTAGCCATTTGCGTACCGCAGCCATCACGTACCACTCTTGGCCGGTGCTACCGGACTGGCGGCTGGCGCAGCTGGCGTTGCAGCAGGTGCTGCAGCTGTGCCCGGCGCCGCCGGCGCAGTGGCGGGTGCTGCAGCACCACCAGATTTTGAGTCCGCCGCCGCAGCGCCTGACTCGACACCCTGCCCTGCGGGAGCCCCCGCCTGCGTCCCCCCGCGAAAATCAGTGACATACCAGCCAGAACCCTTGAGCTGAAATCCTGCAGCGGTGAGCTGCTTTTTAAAAGTGGCTGCACCGCACTGGGGGCAATCGGTCAGGGGCGCATCGGACATTTTTTGCAAAACATCTTTGCTATGCCCGCAGGTTTCGCATTTGTAAGCGTAAATTGGCATGGTTTTTGGAGGTTTTTCGGGTAAGGGCTTCCGGGTTTGGGCCAGGATGCAAAGCTTTCAATTATAGGCGTTGCCTAAAAAAGCCTGACCCTCAGAAGCACCTGCATGGCCGCCAGACCCAGCAAAAAGCCGATGCCACCATAAATGATGCCTTGCAGCAATTTGTTGGTGCGCTTTTGCTCGGCGAGTAACTCGATCAGCTCCCGGCGACCAGCGTTCGGTTGATGCTTTAAAAACTGCGTCAGCAGCCGCGGCAGGGCGGGCAGCAGCTTGGCGTAGGTCGGGGCCTCGGCTTTGAGCTGGGCCAGCAGTTTTTCGGGACCGACCTGCTCGAGCATCCATTTTTCAAGAAAAGGTTTGGCAGTGCTCCACAAATCGAGGTCAGGATCGAGTTCACGGCCCAGGCCCTCGATGTTGAGAAGCGTTTTTTGCAACAGCACCAATTGAGGCTGGATCTCGACGTGAAAGCGGCGCGACGTCTGGAACAGCCGCATTAACACCAGGCCAAGCGATATTTCCTTGAGTGGCCTGTCAAAGTAGGGCTCACAGCAGGCGCGAATAGCAGCCTCCAGTTCATCAACGCGGGTGTTGGCGGGCACCCACCCGGACTCGATGTGCAGCTCGGCCACGCGTTTGTAATCACGCCGAAAAAACGACGAGAAATTTTGTGCCAGATATTCCTTGTCGACCTCGGTGAGCGTGCCGACAATCCCGAAGTCGAGTGAGATATAGCGTCCAAACGTGGCTGGCTCCAGGCTGACCTGGATGTTGCCCGGGTGCATGTCGCCATGGAAAAAGCCATCCCGAAACACCTGGGTAAAAAATATCGTCACGCCGTCGCGTGCGAGTTTTTTCATATCGACACCTGCATCACGCAAACGCTGGGTTTGGCTAATGGGAACGCCTTTCATGCGCTCCATGACCATCACGTCCGTCATGCAGTAGTCCCAGATCATTTCGGGAATCATCACCAGATCAAGTCCCGCCATGTTGCGGCGCAGTTGTGCAGCGCTGGCGGCCTCGCGCAACAGGTCCAGTTCGTCGTGCAGGTATTTGTCAAACTCAGCCACCACCTCGCGCGGCTTCAAGCGCTTGCCATCGCCAGACGCGCCCTCCACCCAACCGGCCATCATGTGCAGCAAGGCCAGGTCTTTTTCAATCGCCGGTTTCATATTCGGGCGCAGCACCTTGACGGCGACTTCACGACCATTTGGCAAAACGGCAAAGTGAACCTGGGCAATCGAAGCACTGGCGATAGGCGTGCGTTCAAAACTGGCAAATATTTGCGCCAGCGGCCGGCCGAACGATTTTTCAATCGTGCTCACGGCCAGGGCAGACGCAAACGGCGGTACGCGGTCTTGCAGTTTGGCCAGCTCGTCAGCAATGTCCGGTGGCAACAGGTCCCGGCGCGTAGACATGACCTGACCAAACTTGACAAATATCGGCCCCAGGCTCTCCAGCGCCTCCCGCAAGCGTTCGCCGCGGGGTGCCCGAAGGTTACGGCCCACCGAGACGATTCGCCGGATGAGCTTGATCCACGGTTTTTGAAAGCCCGAAAGCACCAGGTCGTCAAGACCAAAGCGCAGCACTGTCCAGACAATAAAAAACCCCCTGAAAATCCGCATCATGGAGCAGCCTTCTCATCGACTTCCGACGCCGGCTTCTGGCTTGGAGCTGTTGGCGCACCGGCCATAAAAGCCGGTGGACCGCTTGCCAGAAACGGCTTCAGGGCTGCCAGCAAGCGCCGCCCGGCATCAGCCAGCGCATGCGCCGGGATATCGCCCAACACGCGGGACAAATCTTCTTCTGCATCCCAGCGCAAATTCTCGGCCAGCCAGCCCAGTTCAGCGGCAAGCTGCACATCACCTTCAATTTTCACGGGTGGCGACTTACCCGCCAGAACCGATTGCACCAGCGTAAATGGCGAATCTGCCGTGACGGAGACCAGCAAGTCAGGCTTGGCTGCCGGGGGGGCGCGGTCTACAAGCCCGGCAGGCGTGATGAGCAGATCCATCTCAAACAAGCCCCAGCGCACATGCAGCACGCTGCCTTTTTTTCGGGCCAGGCGATCTTGCGCCTCTTTTTCCTGCATCAGGACGTGATTCAAGAACAGTACCAGCCGCTGCTGCGCCTCAGCAACAACCCATGCGGGTGGCTGAAAACGTGCAGAGATGGATTCCAGAAAAGAAAAAGGGGACGTGGTATTCATACGTCCCCGATTTTGACGGATTATTTGCCCTCTCGGGCAAGTTGTGGCTATTGCAACGCTTGTACGCCTGCAACCAGCCAGCCACTGCCACCGGTACGCGGCTTGGTCATGTTCCAGACTTCGCGGAAGGGGCTGGCACCGGCAGACACATCTTCGCGGATCATGCCTGAAAACTCCACGCTGGCCATGTAGGCGTCGCTCAGCTCCTCAATACCCAACAACTTGGCGTCCAGCATCTGCACGTCGGTTTTGTTCGCACCAGCACCGGTGTGCGACTCACGCTCGGAGAGTTGAACCTTGATCTGGCCCAGCATCTCGTCGGTCATCATGGCGCGCAGATTGTTGATGTCAGACCGGTCCCAGGCGTCTTGCAGGGTCAGGAAATTGACTTTGCAAGCTTTCAAAAAGCCTTCCGCATCAAAATCTGCAGGTACACCCCACCCTTGCGCTCCCAACAGGGACGACCCAATCATGGAGCCAGCAGCGGCACCGGTGTCGGCTTTGCCAGCGTCAAATGCCATGCTGTTTCGCTCCCATGGACGCGCCGAAGCATCGTTGCCGACGTTTTCAGGGCTGTAATTCCTAGGCGTGGTCGCGTTGCCTGCGCCTTGTAGGGCATAGGGGCTTTGTGCTTGTCCGTTGCCGCCCGTACCCTTGAATTTGCGGTACAAAAATCCGCCCACCAACATCACGACCAATGCCAGCAAGGCGAACATGATGATCTGGCTGAACGCGCCACCAAGACCAAGCGAAGAAGCCAACCACGCCAGACCCAGACCGGCGGCTAGACCGCCCAGCATGGCGCCCCATGGTTTTTTCGGTGCTACCGCGGCCGGTGCAGCGGGCGCTGCCGGGGTTGTCGCAGGGGCGGCCTGCTTTTGCGTCACGTTGGACGACTGCTTGCCCACCGACTTGCCCCCCCCCAGGCGTGCGGCCTGCGCCTCAGCGCCGGCAAAGGTCAGGGTCACCGCCATCACGGCGGAAAGAATTATTGTGAGCATTTTCATAAAGTCTCCTTGAGCAACTGTTTGCCTCTAAATAAATATCGAAATACCAGTCAAAAAAAAATCAGCCTATATCAAATTCTGAACCGCCATGCGCTTCCATATCAACACTTGATTCCAACATGCAATGCCACCACCCCGCCAGACATGTTGTGATAGTCCACATGACCAAAGCCGCCTTTGAGCATCATGGCTTTAAGCGCCTCCTGGTCAGGATGCATACGAATCGACTCGGCAAGGTATTGGTAGCTTGAGTCGTCGTTGGCCACCAGCTTGCCAAGTTTGGGCAGCACCTTGAACGAATACCAGTCGTAAATCTTCTCAAGCGGCTTGGCTACCTTGGAAAACTCCAATACCAACAACTTGCCGCCGGGCTTGAGCACGCGGTTCATTTCGCGCAGGGCAGCGTCTTTGTGCGTCATGTTGCGCAAACCAAACGCCACGGTGACCACATTAAAATGGCCGTCTGCAAACGGCAGGTGCTCGGCGTCACAAACCAGGGTTGGCAGGCTGACACCCGCGTCCAGCAGGCGATTGCGCCCTTCGAGCAGCATGGCCTCGTTGATGTCGGTGTGCACAACCCGTCCACTGGCGCCTACCCTGGGGGCAAATGCCAGCGCCAGATCACCGGTGCCGCCGGCAATGTCCAGCACCTGCTGGCCTTCTTTCACGTTGGCTACCAAAACGGTGTAGGCCTTCCATGCGCGGTGCATGCCCACAGACATCAAATCATTCATGACGTCGTATCTGGACGCCACAGAATCGAAGACGCCACGCACGCGGCGCGCCTTGTCCTGTTCATCGACCGATTGAAAACCGAAGTGGGTGCTCGTCATAAAGTGAATGCTAGAGGGTCAAATCCGAATTGGCAGTGACAACCCTTTTTTGATTCAGGGCATTACCCGTATATATCGGGTTTTATGCTGGAAAAACAACAGCGCAATGGTGACTGATCAACGGTGACCCGCTCAATGGCTGCTGCAACCGTGACCACCGGCGACCACCATGGGTGCATCGCGCTGCGCGCCAGCGACCTGCAGACGCCGGTTGTAGTCTTCCCACAGGCGGTCCTGGTCGGTGCCAAGATGGTAGAGATAGTCCCATGAAAAAATGCCACTTTCATGGCCATCCGAGAAAACCGGCTTGACGGCGTAGTTGCCAATCGGCTCAAGCGCCACCACACCGACCTCGCGCTTGCCGGTTTGCAGCACTTCCTGCCCAGGGCCGTGGCCCTGCACTTCAGCCGAGGGCGAAAAGACACGCATCAGCTCAAACGGAATTTTGAACGAAGCGCCGTCTGAAAAGGCAATTTCCAGCAGGCGCGACTGGCTGTGAACCGTCAGTGCCGTGGGGGTGGGGGAGTCAGCTTGAAGACCGGCCATGGTGGGCTACTTTTTGAAATGTGAAGTCATGAACTGGCGTCAGACCAAAACCCGCTCAATGCCGCCGTGGTTGGCAGCAGCGACATAGTCTGGCAGCCAGTCCTTGCCCAGAATCTGGCTGGCCATTTCGACGACGATGTAGTCGGCCTCCAGCAAGCCGGTTTTCAGGTCGTCCTGGTAGCGGTTCAAACCCATCAGGCAGCTCGGGCAAGAGGTCAGGATTTTAATATCTTCCTGCGCTGTCACGCTGCCTGCATCGCGCAAGGCGGCTTCGCCGAGACGAATTTCCTCTTCTTTGCGAAAGCGGATTTGCGTCGAAATGTCGGGTCGTGACGTCGCCAGGCCGCCGCTTTCACCGCAGCAGCGCTTGCTTTCCAGCACCTTGTCGCCAACCAGCGCCTGCACGGTTTTCATTGGCGCCTGCAGCTTCATGGGGCTGTGGCAAGGGTCGTGGTACAGATAAGCCCCACCGCCGCCCGCCGCTGCGAGCGTGATGCCTTTTTCAAGCAAGTACTCGTGGATGTCAATGATACGGCTACCGGGGAAAATTTTGTCAAACTCGTAGCTTTGCAGCTGGTCATAACAGGTGCCGCAGCTAACCACCACGGTTTTGATGTCCATGTAGTTCAGGGTATTGGCAACGCGGTGAAACAGCACCCGGTTGTCGGTAATGATCTTGTCGGCCTTGTCAAACTGACCACTGCCTTTTTGCGGGTAGCCGCAGCACAAATAACCCGGCGGCAACACCGTCTGCACGCCCGCGTGCCACAGCATGGCCTGGGTCGCCAGCCCGACCTGGCTGAACAGCCGCTCGGAACCACAGCCAGGGAAATAAAACACGGCTTCAGTTTCGGCTGTTGTGGTTTTCGGGTTACGGATGATCGGCAGGTAATCTTTGTCTTCGATATCAAGCAGTGCGCGTGCCGTCTTTTTAGGCAAATTACCGGGCATTTTTTTGTTGATGAAATGAATCACCTGCTGCTTGACCGGTGCTGTGCCCACTGTGGCGGGTGGCGCCTTGGTCTGCTTGCGGGTCAGCACCTTCATCAGGTCATTGGCCAGGCGCTGCGCCTTGAAGCTGATGCCCGTCAAGGTGTGCGCCATGCGAATCGCGCGGGGGTTGGCGGTGCCAATAAACCAGGACTGAAACTCCGCTGCCGGCCGAAAGCTCTTTTTACCCATCTTGCGCAGCAGGTTGCGCATGTTCATCGACACATCGCCGAAGTCAATGTCCACCGGGCACGGGCTCAGGCATTTGTGGCAAACCGTGCAGTGGTCAGCCACGTCTTCAAACTCTTCCCAGTGTTTGATGCTGACGCCGCGCCGGGTTTGCTCTTCGTACAAAAAGGCTTCGACCAGCAGCGAGGTGGCCAGAATCTTGTTACGCGGGCTGTACAGCAGGTTGGCGCGCGGCACATGGGTGGCGCACACCGGCTTGCACTTGCCGCAGCGCAGGCAGTCTTTCACGCTGTCGGCAATCGCGCCAATGTCAGACTGCTGCATGATCAGCGACTCGTGGCCCATCAGCCCGAAGCTGGGCGTGTAGGCGTTGGTCAGGTCAGCATAAATAAGGCCCCCACGGTCGCTCACTTCGTGTAGCTCCCTGCTCCCCAGGGGGGGCGCTGCGCCTGCGGTCTGGCGAAGCCAGTCCCGCGGCCCCTGCTTGGCGGGAGATGCGTCAAAAATAGAAGCTTTTTCGGCCTCTGCGGCAACGTTTACGGGGGCTACGTGCTCTTTATTTCGTAGCAGCTTGCCTTTGTTGAAACGCCCTTCCGGATCAACCCGGGCTTTGTAGTCCGCAAAGGGCTGCAACTCGGCATCGGTCAAAAACTCCAGCTTGGTGATGCCAATGCCATGCTCGCCAGAAATCACACCGTCCAGCGAACGCGCCAGCACCATGATGCGCTCGACCGCATGGCGGGCGGTTTGCAGCATCTCGTAGTTGTCGCTGTTAACGGGCAGGTTGGTGTGCACATTGCCGTCACCGGCATGCATGTGCAAGGCGGCCCAGACCCGGCCCTTGAGCACGCGTTTGTGAATGGCCGTGCATTCGTCCAGCACCGGCAAAAAAGCACCACCGGTGAAGATCGCCGCCAGCGGCGCACGCAGCTGCGTTTTCCAGCTGGCCCGCAGGCTGTGGTCCTGCAGCGCAGGAAAAAGCGTTTCAACGCCATCAAGCCAGCCGGCCCACAATGTACGTACCTCATCCACCAGGCCAAGGGCTTGCGATACCCGTTCTTCCAACATTTCCGGCGACGGCACATCACTTAGATCTTCGGCTTTACCGAGCGGCAAGTTGCCCTTGCGCAGAAACGCGCTTAGGGCGTCGCACAATTTGATCTTGTTGGCCAGGCTCAGCTCAATGTTGATGCGCTCGATGCCATCGGTGTACTCGGCCATGCGTGGCAGCGGGATCACCACGTCTTCGTTGATCTTGAAGGCGTTGGTGTGGCGCGAGATGGCGGCGGTTTTTTTGCGGTCCAGCCAGAACTTTTTGCGCGCTTCGGGGCTAATGGCAATAAAGCCTTCGCCGCTGCGTGAGTTGGCAATGCGCACGACTTCGCTGGTGGCTCGGGCCACGGCATCGGCGTCATCACCGGCAATGTCGCCAATCAAGACCATTTTGGGCAGACCGCCGCGTTTCGATTTGGTGGCGTATCCGACCGCCCGCAGGTAGCGGTCGTCCAGGTGTTCAAGCCCCGCCAGCAGCACCGGCGAGCCAGCAGCCTCGCTGCGCTTTTGCTCGGCAAACATGAAGTCCTTGATCTCGACAATGCTGGGCACCGCGTCTTTGGCATTGCCAAAAAACTCCATGCACACCGTGCGCGTATGTACCGGCATGCGGTGCACAATCCAGCGGGCACTGGTGATCAGGCCGTCACAGCCCTCTTTTTGAATGCCCGGCAGACCACTCAAGAACTTGTCTGTGACGTCCTTGCCCAGGCCTTCCTTGCGAAAGCTCTTGCCGGGAATGTCGAGCCGTTCGGTGCGCACCGGGGTTTTGCCGTCAGCTTCAAAATAGTTCAGCTCAAAGCTGGCCAGCGCCGTATCGTGAATCTTGCCGAGGTTGTGGTTCAGACGCGTGACTTCAAGCCACTGAGAATCGGGCGTCACCATGCGCCAGGAGGCCAGGTTGTCCAGCGCTGTGCCCCATAACACGGCCTTTTTGCCACCGGCATTCATGGCGATATTGCCGCCGATGCAAGAAGCTTCTGCCGAGGTCGGGTCCACAGCAAACACAAAACCGCCGCGCTCCGCCGCATCGGCCACGCGCTGCGTGACAACACCGGCTTCGGTCCACACCGTCGCCACAGGCTGGCTCAAGCCTGGCAAGACGCGCATTTCCACCTCGGTCATGGCTTCAAGCTTTTCGGTGTTGATCACCGCAGATTTCCAGGTCAGGGGAATCGCGCCGCCGGTGTAACCCGTACCGCCGCCACGCGGCACAATCGTGAGCCCCAGATCAATACAGCCTCTAACTAGCCCGGCCATTTCGACCTCGGTGTCGGGCGTTAGCACCACAAACGGGTATTCGACGCGCCAGTCGGTCGCATCCGTCACATGCGACACGCGCGACAGACCATCAAACTTGATGTTGTCCTTTTGAGTCAGCTTGCTCAAGCGGCGGCTGGCCAGACGGCGCAGGTCGTAGATTTCTTCAAACGAGATGGCGAATCGGCTGACCGCGCCCCGTGCAGCTTCAAGCAGTTCGCCGACAATTGTGTCGCGCTTGGAATCGGCGTCCGGGGTACGGCGTTTTTCGACCTCGCCAAGCCGGTGCTGCAGGGCCTCGACCAGCAGCTTGCGGCGTTTTGGATTGTCCAGCATGTCGTCTTGCAGATACGGGTTGCGTTGCACCACCCAGACATCACCCAGCACCTCGTAGAGCATGCGGGCAGACCGGCCAGTGCGGCGCTCGCCCCGGAGCTGGTTAAGCAGGCCCCAGGCACGCGCGCCCAGCAACCGGATGACGACCTCCCGGTCAGAAAATGAGGTGTAGTTGTAGGGAATTTCGCGAATACGGGCTTCGTCATGCTTTGCCTCACCGGCAAAAACATTCAACTCTTGGAGGGTAGTAGGGGCGTTCATCGTGGGAAATTTAACTGCTCTGGCAGGGGCAAAATACGCCGCTGGCGCTGGACTCCCATGTTAACGCAGCATCATATTTGACTGCGTGTGCGCTAGGGTGACCTTATGGAAACCCCGCTTGTTTAAAAAACCGCCATTGTGTTAAATCAAATTGTCACAAACAGGCGTTATCCTCGGCTGCTTGCTAATCTAGCCCTCATCCCCAGGAGTTGTCATGAAGAATCGCTTCGCCGCCGCCGCTTTGGCCGCCCTTACTTTTTGTGCCCCGCTGGCCAGCCATGCGCAAACCGAAATTCAGTGGTGGCATTCCATGACCGGCTCTCTCAACGAATGGGTCAATGATCAGGCCAAGCAGTTCAACGAGGGCCAGAAAGACTACAAGGTAGTGCCAACGTTCAAAGGCAACTACGACGAGTCGATGACCACCGCCATAGCCGCGTTTCGCGCCGGTAATGCGCCGCATATCCTTCAGGTGTTTGAAGTCGGTACCGCCAGCATGATGGCCGCTAAAGGTGCGATCAAACCAGTAGCTGAAGTCATGAAAGAAAGCGGCGTGCCGTTTGACCCCAAGGCCTACGTGCCTGCTGTGTCGGGCTACTACACCGCTTCCAACGGCCAAATGCTGAGCTTTCCGTTCAACAGCTCGACCACTATCTTTTACTACAACAAAGATGCGTTCAAGGCAGCCGGCCTGGACCCTGAAAAAGCACCCACGACCTGGCCTGAAGTCGCCGCAGCAGCCGCCAAGCTCAAGGCGTCTGGCAGCAAATGCCCTTACACCACCAGCTGGATGAGCTGGGTGCATCTGGAAAGCTTCTCTACCTGGCACAACGTCCTGTTCGCAACCCAGAACAACGGCTTCGGCGGCTCCGGTGCGCGCCTGGCTTTCAACTCCCCGCTGCATTTGCGTCACATGGAAAACCTGGCCAATATGTCCAAGCAGGGCCTGTTTGTGTACAAGGGCCGCGCCAGCGTAGCCGTACCGTCTTTTGTATCCGGCGAATGCGCCATGTTCACGGGCTCCTCGGGCTCTTACGCTGACGTCAGCAAACAGGCCAAATTCGCTTTCGGTCTGGCGGCCCTGCCTTACTACCCAGATGTGCCGGGCGCACCACAAAACACTGCCATCGGCGGTGCCAGCCTGTGGGTCATGACGGGCAAAAAACCGGCTGAATACAAAGGCGTGGCGCAGTTTTTCAAGTTTTTGTCGAGTCCTGAAGTTCAGTCAGCCAGTCATAAACGCACCGGCTACCTGCCGATCACCACTGCAGCGTACGAGCTGACCGAAAAATCTGGCTACTACAAGCAGTTTCCGGGTACCGATGTGGCCGTGACGCAGATGATCCGCAAAACCACCGACAAATCGCGCGGCATTCGTCTGGGAAACTTTGTACAAATTCGCACCATTCTTGATGAAGAAACCGAACAGATCTGGGCTGGCAAGAAAACCGCCAAAGAAGCGCTGGACGCCGCCGTCAAACGTGGCAACGAACAACTCGAAAAATTCGAAAAAGCCAACAAGTCCTGAGCCTGCTCCGGTAGGGGCGACTTTTTTGGCCGCTCCAACGAATGGCCTGACTGGCCAGACCCCATAATCCCGCAACCTGCCCGCTGATTTTTTCGGGCAGGTTGTTTTTATTGCGTGAGGCATTGTGGAAAAACGTGTTCTTTTTCGGTCGTCGTGGTTGCCATTGGCTTTGTTGGCGCCCCAGGTTGCCATTATTTCGATTTTTTTCTTTTGGCCTGCGGGTCAGGCCTTGTTGCAGTCGTTTCAGATTCAAGATGCTTTCGGCCTGTCGCGTGAATGGGTCGGACTGGACAACTTCAGGTCTCTGTTTGCCGACGAGTCCTATCTTGAATCATTCAAGACCACAGCCGTTTTCTCGTTGCTGGTGGCCACGCTGGGCATCAGTATTTCGCTGGTGCTGGCAATCTTTGCTGATCGCATCATTCGCGGTGGGCTGTTTTACAAGACTTTGCTGATCGTGCCCTATGCCGTGGCTCCGGCGGTTGCTGGCGTACTGTGGATTTTCATGTTTTCGCCTTCCATCGGTGTGGTGGCCTACTGGCTGAGCTACGCCATCGGCTTTGATGCGAATTACCTGCTCAACGCCAGCCACGCCATGGCGTTGATCGTCACGGCGGCCATATGGAAGCAAATCTCCTACAACTTTTTATTCTTTTTAGCCGGCCTGCAGTCAATTCCAAAATCATTGATTGAAGCCGCTGCCATCGACGGTGCCGGTCCCTGGTGGCGTTTCTGGACCATTCAGTTTCCGCTGCTGTCACCGACCACGTTTTTTCTGTTGGTGATCAATATGGTGTATGCCTTTTTTGACACTTTTGCCATCATCGACGCGACCACCCACGGCGGCCCCGGCCGGGACACCGCCATCCTGGTTTACAAGGTTTATTACGACGGCTTCAAGGCGCTGGATCTGGGCGGTTCGGCGGCGCAGTCGGTGGTGCTGATGGTGCTTGTGATTGCACTGACGGTGGTGCAATTTCGCTACGTAGAAAAGAAAGTGAACTATTAGGTGAGCTCCAAAAATCACATGTATCTTTATCAAACAGGGGCCGCGGAACTGGCTTTGCCAGGCCGCAGGCGCAGCGGCCCCCTTGGGGAGCAGGGCGCTACACGCAGTGAGCAACCGTGGGGGCCACGCCACCATGGTTGAACGCCGCCCCACCCTGGGCATCCTGGCCCACGTCATCATGGTCATCGCTATTTTGGTGGTGGCCTTCCCAATCTACCTGGCCTTCATTGCGTCAACGCACACGGCGCAAGACATTGCCCAGGCCCCCATGCCACTGCTGCCCGGCCACAACTTCTGGCAAACCTACAGCGCAGCTTTAAACGGCAGCGGTGGCGGGGCGGGCTCCAACGCACCGGTCGGCCGCATGATGTGGGTCAGCCTGGTCACGGCGCTGGTGATTACCTTCGGCAAGATCACGATTTCGCTGCTGTCAGCGTTTGCCATTGTGTATTTCCGCTTTCCGTTCAAGGGGTTTTTCTTCTGGTCGATTTTTGTCACGCTGATGCTGCCGGTCGAGGTGCGTATCGGGCCGACCTACCAGGTGGTGTCTGACCTCGGAATGCTCAACACCTATGCGGGCCTGACGATTCCCCTTATCGCCTCGGCCACCGCCACCTTTTTGTTCCGGCAGTTTTTTCTGACCGTGCCCGAGGAAATGGTGGAGGCAGCGCGCATGGACGGCGCCGGGCCGATGCGGTTTTTCTGGGATATTTTGTTGCCCTTGTCGAAAACCTCGATCGCTGCGCTGTTTGTTATCCAGTTCATTTATGGCTGGAACCAATACCTCTGGCCGTTGCTGGCCACCACCAGTGAAGACATGTACCCGGTGGTGATCGGCATCAAGCGCATGATTGCCGGCGGCGAAGGTGGCAACGAATGGAACATCGTCATGGCGACTGTCATTCTGGCCATGCTGCCCCCCACTGTGGTGGTGGTCTTCATGCAGCGCTGGTTCGTCA